>CABUBX010000012.1 GCA_902489925.1 uncultured Lachnospiraceae bacterium
TTTCCTGTCTGAAAGCCTTATTTCTGTTTTGTATTTTTCCCCGAAACGGCACAATAATAGCAACGGCAATCGGAATCGTACACACAAAAAATAAAAAGACAACCCAACTTTTTGAGACAACAACAAAAAGCGCCACGACAATATTTAATGCTATACTTAAGCCTGTCACAAAGAGCTGCTGAGACAGCACTTCAATCTGTTCGACATCACGCATAATTTTCGACTGAAGACGCCCCGACTGTGTACTGTTGTGATAGCTCAGAGAAAGCTGTTGCAGCTTCTTTACAAGTGAAACGCGGATATTCGCCTCAACATCACGTATTGCCTTACTGTAAAAAACAGCGTGGATATAGTTTGTCGGTACATTCTGTATCACAAGAATACCGAGAATCAGCATGTTAATCAATATTGTCCGAAGTCCGTTATCGCCGCCTGAGGTTGCCGCATCCACAATGTTGGCTGTCGCAACAGGCACAATCCACACCGGTGAATTTTTAATCACAAAAAATACCGTCGATACAAAAAGCCGCCAGTAATTGCCGTGATAGAAATTCAAAAGGATTTTCATATTGTGCCCGCGGTTTTTTATATAATTTTTCAAAAATGCATCGCTTTCAAAATAATTTCCGCCATTTTTTTCTTTGCTTTTAGCGCTCATAAATTTATCTCCTCCCATCTGCGGTATGCGCTGTATGACCGCTTTTAACGCCACAACGACTATACCGCAAACGGGCGCATAATAAAATGGCTCATATCGCTATTATTTGTCATTTAGCGACTATGAGCCATAAAAATTTTTATAAGAAAATACAATCCTCTTTTTTTACTGCCATGTAAACTTCTTCGCCCGCTTCAAAATTAAGCGCGTTATCGAAAAGAACATCCACATCAATCTGTACACCGTTGCACATCACCGCATATCTTAAAATATTGCCATGAGGCAAGCTCACAGAAATTTTTCCCTTCATAAAATAGCAGCCATCCATATCGATTGGTTTGCGTCCTATTGTCACTGTCTCCGGACGGAAGGCAACATCGCCGTGAGCGTCTTTATCACCTGTAGCCTTCTCAAACTTCTCCGGCGATAATACATTATAATGTCCGATGAAATTTGCCGCAAACTTTGTTTTCGGCTGTGTATATAAGATGGTCGGCTCGCCCGATTGCTCAATGCGTCCCTGATACATCAGATGTATCACGTCAGACATTACCATAGCCTCGTCCTGGTCATGAGTTACAAAAACCGCCGTAATATCTAACTCTTTTTGAATACGGCGTATTTCCACCTGAAGCGAATGTCTGAGCAATGCATCAATTGCCGACAAAGGCTCGTCCAGCAAAAGCACCTTCGGCTCAGTAATAATCGCTCTCGCAAGCGCCGCTCTTTGCTGCTGACCGCCTGAGAGCTGTGACGGATAGTGCTTATTTTTATCAGAAAGTCCTACAACCTCTAAAATTTCGCCAACCTTTTTTTGAATATAATCCTTCGGCGCCTTTTTCATCTTTAAGCCAAAGGCCACATTCTGCTCAACATTCATATTCGGGAAAAGACTGTACTGCTGGAATACCATCCCGATATCCCTGTCCTTCGGATTGACATTTGTTATATTTTTACCGTCCAAAAAAATATCCCCCGAGCTTACAGTTTCAAGCCCTGCAAGACATCTTAAAAGCGTACTTTTCCCGCAGCCTGACGGTCCCAAAAGAGTCACAAGCTGCCCTTTTTCTATTTGCAAATCAATATCCTTTAAAACATGGTTACTGCCATAATTTTTGCAAATTCCCTGAAATTGTATGTATGCCATAACTTACACCTCCACCTTTTGTGATGCTTCCTTATTTTTAAAGAACAGAACTAATCCCGTAATCATCAATGTTACGAGGAAAATAATCATAAATACCGCACTTCCCTTTGTACTTGAAGTACGCATCTGCCAATACAGGTAAATCTGAACATTTGAAAATGAATTGCCGACAATATTATTAATCAGCACATAATCTCCGAAAATGATACCGAAAGACAGCAGCGCTGACGTTGTTATTCCGGATAAAATATTCGGAATAATGACTTTAAAAAATGCCAAGAGCTTTGATGAGCCTAAAATCTCCGCCGCTTCAAGAAGCATTGGCATATTTACGGCATTCATACTATTTCGTATGCCCTGATACATATACGGCAGAATAACAATACAGTAAGCACCGTTTAACATAAATATACGATTGGATAAAAACAACGGTGCCCCTGTATATAACGATAAAATACTTACCGAAAGAATAACACCCTGAATTGCATACGGAATCATACATAAAATTTGCAAATATTTTTCCAGCTTCGGATGATAAATCAATACATTATACAAGGCAAGCAAAATCACCACGGTCATCACAACAATCGGGACAATACATAAAATCAGGGTTCGCCCTACCGCCATAATAAAATCTGTACTTGTAAAAAGTTCTTTATAATACGCACCTGTAATTCCCTTAGGTACAATATCCGTCCAGCTTCTTGATATTGAATAAATAAATGTCATTGCAATAGGAAGCAATAAAAATATTGACACAAGAGCTACAACAAGCATTGAAAGCCATTTCTTCTTTTTCATATTACTGCACCGCCCTTCTGCTTCTCTTTAAGAAATACTGATTAATCAGAACAGCCACTGTCATAAGCAGCATCATAATAACAGAAAGCGCCGAGCCCAGTCCCTTTCTCATCACAACATCACCCACAAACATATTTGTGATACTGATTGGAAGCAGTGAATAATTGCTTGAAAGCAGCGCATAGGCTGTTGCATAGGCCGCCAACGCATTTGAAAACAGAACACTGATTGTTCCGAGAATACTTGGCATAAGCACCGGAATACCTATATGCAGCCAAAATTTTGCCGGGCCTGCCTTCATCAAAACCGCGGCTTCCTTCCACTGTTTTTTAATTGCATCAAAAGCCGGCAGCATAAGCAATGTACCTAAAGGAATCTGGAAATACACATACATAAACGCAAGTCCGCTCGTTGAATACAAATCAAAATTTGCCAGAGCGGAAATTCCGAACTTTTGTCCGATAAGGACTAATACCCCTGAATTTCCAAGCATAATCATATACGCAAATGCCAGCGGCACACCGGCAAAGTTTGACGTAATATTTAAAATACTCGAAAAGACATTTTGAGCCTTTCTTCCACAGTTTCTTACAGCAGCTGAGGCAATAACCGCAAGGATAATACCGACTATCACAGAAAACATCGTGATAATCAAGCTGTTGACAATCGCTGTCTGGTATGCAGGCTTTGAAAATACCCGCACATAGTTGTCAATCGTTATTCCGGAGCCGTCATCCGCCTTAAAGCTTCCGAAAATAATTGTGAACAGCGGTACAAGCTCAAATAATGCCACAATTGCTAAAAATGGAATAAGCGTTGCCATATCTTTAATTTTCTTAACCATTATAAAAGCCCCCTTATTTCATTTGGCTGTATCATATCATCCGACGGCAAAATTTCAAGAAGTCGGCATAAAAGCGGCGCAATATTCAATTGAGAAATATACTCGTCATCAAACCGCCCTTTTAAAACCTTATCACTGAAAATATACAGTGGTGTATCCCTTTGTATGGCATCCGAACCGCCATGCATCCCCAATTGATTCATACCATGGTCAGCCGTAATAACAACATCGTTCCCTTCTTCCAGCCATTGAGGAATATATGCAGATAAAATTTCTCCCGCAGCTGCAATTGCCCCTGCATATTCCTTGCTTTCAGAACCTTTTATATGCCCCCACTCATCAATGCCCATCGAATGATACAGCATAAAATCGGGTGCATATGTTTTTCTTATATAGTCACCATCCGCAAACAAATGCGTATCCGGATATGTATCTTCCCAATAATATATTCCATAATCAATCAAACCGTCCTGGTTTATAAGCATCCTGTCTTTCATTTTATCAAACGGTGCATGATTATACAGCTCACTCATCCAAAAATATGCCGCTGCGCCGCTTTTAAGCCCATTTTTTCTACATAAATAAAATAAGCTTTCTCTGTCTGATTTACGGACACAGCCATTATGAGTTATACCATGCTTATAAGTCGGAAGTCCTGTCATCAACGTTTCATACATCGGTCTCGATAATGACGGCATCTCGCCTTTCACTTTATATTTTGCACACATTTTATAATCTGTCATATGCTCCAAATATCCAAGATTTACTGTTCCGCCCTCAAATTGGCAGGCGTCCAGCAATACAAATATTGTCTTTCCCATAGCCTGGCCCCTTCCTATGTCATAAAAAATACCCGAGCCCCAAATAGAGACCCGGGCCTCAATGCCGCTATATAAACTATTCTCTATATCAATTTAATAACGGAACAATTTCATCTGTCCAAAACTCACTAACCTTCTGTGTTGCAGCATCCCAACCGTCGAAATCTGTAATAGGCACAGCATTCGCATACTGGTCATCCGCAATTCTTTTTGCCTTTAATTCGTCCGGAAGTTCAACCTTGCGGATTGGTGTTGCATAGCCTTCTGCCAGATTAATCTGTCCCTCATCACTGAAAATATATTCTCTTGTAAGCGCTGCTGCATGAGGATGAGGGGCATACTTATTGATAATTGTTGTATATCCAACCTGCACAGAGCCATCTGTAGGCACATTGCACTGGAAAGTAATATCAGGATTTGATTCCAGTAATCTGTCACGGTCATTCAGACAATTATAATCCCATAAAATCGCAACCTGTGCTTCACCGGATTCGAGTCTGCTTAAATCGCATGTTCCCTTATCAATACGTCCGTTTTTAGCCATCTCTCTCCAGTACTCAAATCCCGGTTCAAGATTATTAATATCGCCGCCATAAGCATAAGCAGTTGCAATAACTGCTGCCTGTGACTGAGTTGCACGGGCAACATCACCAATCGCCACAAGATAATCTCCGTTTTTCATTTCTTCCCATGACGTCGGAGGATTCTCAACGATATCTGTATTGGAAATCCAGCCGATTGTTCCAAGATATGCAATCATCCAATGACCGTCTTCATCCTTTGCCCAATCAGGCACTTCATCCCAATAGGAAGTTTTATACGGCTGAGTTACGCCCTTCTCTACAGCCACACGACCCATAGACTGGCCGACATCGCCGATATCCTTTGTCGGTGAGTCTTTTTCAGCCTCAAACATCGCAATTTCTTCCGCAGAGCTGATGTCAATATCCGTATGCTCTAAACCATATTTTTCTTTTAAATCATTCCATGTACTTACCCAGTTTGCCCACGGGTCAGGCATACCTACTGAATCGACACGTCCTTCCTTCTTTGCACCTTCTTCTAACTGTGCAACTGTCATTGAATTTAAATCCAATGCTTCTTTTGATTCTTTCGCGCCGCATCCTGCCATAAGTCCTGCCGCTAATACCGCGCACCCCGTTGCTGCCATAGCCTTTTTAATTTTTTTCATATGTTTCACCCTTCCTTTAAATTTAAAAATATCAATGATATTTTATTGTTTTTTATCTAATATCGCTTTAATTTTTTCCGGCGGAAACTTAAATTCATGCGCCACCGTCAGTAATCCATTAATCTCCTGCTGCACATCGCTCAATTGTGTATAGCAAAAGCCGCTGATTAATTCCGAATCGTAAACCGCATCGACAATACGGTTAAGTTCTTCAATAAAGCCTTCTTTGCCAACCGTTGTATATCCCCAGCCATCCGATGCCTCGGTCATCGAGATGCCTCCAAATTCTGTTAGCATTACCGGCTGTCCTTTATATTGATTTTCCACGGCAAACAACGGTTTTTCAACAATTTCTCCCATCTTATCGACATCTTTTAATGCCGCTTTAAAAAATTGCTGCTGCTTTTCATCTGTTTTACTGCCATGCTGATAAGAATGAAAGGCACATATATCAGTCGTCGTGTTCTCCCAGCCGTCATTTGATATGACAGGACGCGTATCATCAAAACTGTGTGCCATGTGATACAGGCTTTTTGCAAAGCTTTCCTGCCGGCTGTCACTTCCAATTCCCGGAACACCCCAGCTTTCGTTGAGCATTCCCCAAACGATAATGCTTGGATGATTGTAATCCCGTTTAAGCACATCCATCCATTCGCTGATAAAGTTTTGAACACCGTAGCGTGTGTAACTCCAAAAACTTGCCATGCCTTCCCAGACTAAAAAGCCAAGCTTATCTGCCCAATATAAAAATCTTGGGTCCTCCACTTTTTCGTGTTTTCTGCAGCCGTTAAAGCCCATCGCTTTTGCCTTTAAAATATCTTCTTTATAAGCTTCATCCGATGGCGCTGTTATAAGACTTTCATCCCAATAACCCTGGTCAAGCACCAGCTTTTGGTAACATGGTTTATGATTTAAATAGAGCTTTCCGTTTTTAAGCTCAATCTTTCTCATTCCGAAATAACTTTTTACGGTATCCACAATATTTCCGTTATATACAAGGTTTACTTCCACATCGTATAAATTCGGATTTTCCGGCGACCAGTAAGCGCCCGTGAAATGAAACGAGCCGTCCAAAGCTTTTTTTCTGAAAACATCAACAGAAATTGTCTCATTAATACTGTGACACTGCCATTGGCCTTCAAAAACCTCTTTATCTTTATTCTTGATTTTTAACTGCATTGTACACGGAAATTTTGTGGCTCTCGAAAATCTATAGTCAACTTTCACAGTGCCCTCATCTATATCCGGTTTAAAATAAATTTCCTCAAGATGCATATCATCTACAACTTCAAGCCATACACTCTGCCATATGCCGGTGCTTGGTGTATACCATATAAATTCCGGTTCTTCCTTCCAGAACTGTTTACCTCTCGGTATCGTTTCATCACAAAGCCAGTCACAAACCTCTACCCTGATTTTTTCTTCCTGCCATGTGAGCAAATCTGTAATATCAAAGCTAAACGATGTCTGTCCTCCGACATGCTGACCCGCCATCTGATGATTAATGAAAACCTTACATTCATAATCTACAGCGCCAAAATGAAGAAAAACCCGTCTGCCTTTCCATTTTTCAGGAACTTTAAAAACTCTTTCATAAACAACGTAATCACTTTTTAATGCTTCGCCAATGCCGCTCAACCGACTTTGACATACAAACGGCACTTCTATAGTTTTTGGAGATTCTCCGTCAAAAAAATCCCATTTTCCATTCAAACACAGCCACTCACTGCGCTCAAAGTCCGGTCTCGGATATTCTTCTCTCACATTACCCCTCCATATCATCGACAAAATATTGCATCTTTATTTTTAATACTTGCCATTCCCATGTACATTAATTATAATATTTATAAAATAAATATGTTTTTATTTTGCTCATTGCTTATTTATTACATAATTTATACTATCACTTTTTGATGTTTTTATCAATATATATCGCTGTTTTTTATTTTTTTCATGCATTTTATCCATATTTCACATGTAATTTTTGTTACTTATCACATTTTATTTCATGATTTATGTAGTAATAACAACATAATTATTACATATTTTAAGAAACATTGTAAAAAAGGAGAATGAACTATGCCGCCAAAAGTAAAAAAACCTGTAAAAATCATCGGCGAAAGAGACATCGAGCTGCATTTAAGCAACCACGAACACCACGAACAAATTACAAAAATAGCAAAGGCACTTTCGTCACCGATACGTTTAAATATTTTAAATCTCTTAAAAAACACTGCCCTTTCCCTTCAGGAAATTGCAGGTATTTTAGACATTCCCGTTTCCTCAACCGCTTTACATATAAAAATCTTAGAGGAAGCCAAGCTCATCGTTACCGAGACGCAGCCGGGACTTCATGGCTCTATGCGCGTATGCATATGCAGTATGCAGTCCTTTCACCTTGAAACCTTTGATGCTGAATCCGACATTTCCGACAACACAATCTCCATGGAGATGCCTGTAGGAAATTACTACACTTTCGACATCGAGCCGACATGCGGACTTGCCGATGAAAATGGTGTGCTTGATGCCTACGATAATGTGCGCTCATTTTATTCGCCGCTGCACACAAAGGCTCAGCTTTTATGGTTTCAGCAGGGATTTATCGAATACCGCTTTCCAAACCTCTCAAATCCCCTGCTCAATCTTTGCGAAATATCTTTTTGCTTTGAATTATGCTCAGAGGCACCCGGTTTTCTCGAAAACTGGCCGTCAGACATCACCGTTTCCATCAACGGCCATGAAGTCACAACCTATTGCGCCCCGGGGGATTTCGGCGCGCGCAGGGGCCGCCTCACCCCAACGGCATGGCCAAACGGAAGAACTCAGTACGGTATTTTAAAAACCTTTTCAATCCGAGAAAAAGGCGGCTATTTAGACGGACGTCTCGTTAATTCTAACATTTCACTCAAACAATTAGAATTAGACAATCTTCCTTATATTTCATTAAAAATAGAAATAAAAAAAGACGCCGACCATATCGGCGGCGTCAATATATTTGGGGAAAAATATGGGGATTACCCACAGGGAATTGTCATGAACCTTACCTACTGAAAATCACACTGTCATGCGCCCGAACAGTCAAACGGCCATTAAAGCAAATTGTCTGTTCCGGGAAGGAAGCAAGGACAACGGTTACATTTTCGCCAATTTCCGAAAAATAATCCGACTCCGAAAAATTCATCACAGCTACAAGATTTTCATTTTCATACATTCTTTCGCAAATAATCACCCCCGGCTGAGGGCTTGAAATTTTACAGTCACCGTACATCAGCTCCATCCTTTGACTTCTGAGCGATGTAAGCTTTGAAACATAATGAAACAGTGAATTTTCATCATTCTGCTGCCTGTGGGCACTTTCGCACGCCTGAGGCTGAAAATCAATCCATGGGCAGACATCAGAAAATCCGCCATAAGCACTGTCATCCCAGTACATTGTATTGCGCGAGTAATCTCTTGAAGCTTTTTGCAGACACTCCAGTGCCTCTTTTTCACTTTTTCCGTCACTAAGCGCCTGCTCGTAAGCGAGCACACCCTGAATATCCCTTGCTTCCTCCCGGCTTGTGCACACATAGTTGCCCATGCCAAGCTCATCGCCAAAGTAAATAAACGGGATTGCCCTATATGTCATCATGAGCGTAAATAATGTTTTTGCCCGCCGCCCGTCAAAATCGAATCTCGACGGAAATCTCGGCATATCATGACTTCCAAAAAAGATTGTCGGATAAGTATTCTTTGTATAGAGCGCGGTCATTTTTGAAAGCTCGCCAAAGAATCGTTCAAAGTTAAAATCCGGCTGACTTCCGAGATTAAAGTTAAAAGTTGTATCAAGCTGGCCGTCACCTGCACAAGAAGCAATAACATCAAGGTCATCACTGCTGATTTCTCCGACTAAAAACATCGGGCAATCGCCGTCAAAGTGCGCTTTTAAGCGGCGCATAAATTCATGAACGCCTTTTTGATTCACATCATACAAATGCACCTGTTTGCCATCCGTGCCGACAGGGTTATCTTTAAATTCATCCGTCAGCGTCACATTATTAATCACATCAAGACGGAATCCGTCAACGCCCTTTTCTCTCCAAAAATCAAGCATCTCAAAAACTGCCTGTTCCACCTTAGGATTTGCCCAGTTTAAGTCAACCTGCTCTTTCGCAAAAGAATGATAGTAATACATCTCTGTCTTTTCATCGTAAGCCCATGCACTCTCCCCGAAAAAAGATTCCCAATTGTTCGGCTCACCGCCATCCTTTGCATTTTTCCATATGTACCAGTCACGTTTTTCATTGTCTGCGCCGCTTTTAGACTCAAGAAACCACGGATGCAGACTTGATGTATGGTTGATGACAATGTCCGCAATCACCTTGATATTAAGTGCGTGTGCCATTTTTATAAAATCTTCAAAATCCGCCATTGTTCCATAATCTTTATCAATATCATAATAATCTGATATATCATATCCGTTATCCACTTTAGGCGACGGATAAAAAGGCGTCAGCCACAAACCACCCACACCGAGTTTTTTTAAATACGGCAGTTTTGACATAATCCCTTTAAAATCTCCGATGCCGTCATGATTGCCATCACAAAAGCTCGGCATATAAATCTGATAAAATACTGTTTCTTTCCACCATTGTCTCATTTTATAAATCCTCTCAACCTTACAACGCCGATACACAAAAGTCTTACAGGCCTTTGTATACCGGCGTTCCTATTAAGACCTGTTCATCACAGAGTCTCTCTCTATAATCTCAACATTTAAAACAAGCTTCTCAACACCATCCCTCGGATGATTGATGCGATATAACAGTCTTGACACAGCCTTTTGTCCCATCAGCTTTTTACTGACATGGATTGTTGTCAGCGCCGGAAGTACCATACGGCTCAGCTCAATATCGTCAAATCCGATAATACTGATATCTTCGGGTATTTTATAGCCGTTTTTTTGAAGCACCTTCATAAGCATCACGGCCAACTCATCATTTGAACAAAGCAGTGCCTCCGGTTTTTCTTCAATCTGATTAAACAGCTCGAAAAGTCCGTCCATATCCTGAGAAATCACTTTATCCTCAACAGAATCTATCGCTGAATATTTCAAAACGTAATCCATACTTTCCTCATATCCGCCGATATCCGAATACTGAAGCATCGCCTCATGATAACCGTAAAAACGCTCAATGGTACTCGGCGTATAACGCGCATCTCCGAAATAACCGATTTTACTGTAGCCTTTTTCAATAAGATAAGCCGTTGCCTTAAACGTTCCCAGCTTATTATCCGACATAATGCTGTCTGTCGCCTCCGACAATGAGGTATGGTCCGCAAGCACAATCGGAAGCCCGTAGCTTTTTAAAACACGCAGATAAGCATCACTCAGCTTTCCGACAACTATAATTCCCGAAACCTTCTTATTTTCAACACAGGACGGAATTGTACCTTCTTCTTCATAAGAATTAATAAATACATCATATCCTGATTTTTTAGCTTCTTCTTCAATCCCAAGAAGAATCCGTCCGTAAAATCTGAAATCCCTGAAAAAACGATATTTCATCAAAACACAGAGATTTTTATTAGAGTACGTCTGCATGTACTTCACCGACTGGTCCAAATACCCCATCTCCTCAGCCGTATCAAGTACAAGACGCCGCGTCTCCTCTCCGACGCCCGCTCTGTCATTTAATGCCAGTGATACTGCATTAATCGACAAGCCAAGTCTGTCCGCAATATCCTTCATCGTCACACGTTTTTTTACTGCCATATCTTTCGCCTCTTACTACTTCCCTATCCCACATAAAAAGAACACGCCATCCTTTATACAGGATTTATACTTATACTTCTATCATATCATTTACACAAAATACAGGCAACACAAGAATCCGGCTATTCTCAGATTGTGTCATAAAGTGTTCTTACAAAAAGCTGTTCTTCAAACATCTTAAGTGTCAGACCTTCTCCGGTTATACAATCATTTTTATCGGCGCGGATAATCATCGTATTTTTGTCCGTCATGTAAAAACCGTTATCCGAAAAACGCACATCATTTTTTTCCAAATCCAGCCATACAAACGGCGTATACACATCTGTTTTCAAATGAATTTCATAATCCCCTTCGTTTTCTTTGATATTAAGGGAAATTTCAGGACGGCGGATTTTCAAATGCTTATACGGCACAAAGGTTTCCGTCTGAACAGCACGGCTTCCATTTGAAAATTCAAATACAGCCTCCACAAAAAGCTCATTTTTATTTTCCAAAAAGCCGTCAAAGCTTCTAAAACCAAGTTTTTTTGCTGAAAGCGCTTCCACATCTTCACTCACTCTGTATTCATCAAGAACATCCAGCATCATATTTTTGAGCCGAACACTGACTTGTACCGACACAGCCTCCATCGTATCATTGACTGCCGCCACATAAATTACTCCGTTTTCTTCGTAAATCGTTCCGAGTGTTCCGGCAAAAAACTTCTTTGCCATGTACTGAAGCACCTTCCAGCGGCCAAAATAATCAACACTGGACCATGAAGCGACCGGCCAGTTGTCGTTAAGCTGCCAGTAGAGCGCGCCCATACAGCGGCCCCTGTTTCTCCGCCAATGCTCAACACCGTATTTGATTGCCAGTCCCTGAAGGATTTGGCTGACATAGAGCAGGCTTTCAAAATCCTTTGGATAAAGAAAATTCTCTGAAATATAATACAAAATCTTTCCGTTGGCCGCACCGTTTTTCTGATGGCTTTCCATAACCTCTGAAAAAATATTTCTGTCCTCCGGCCTTGTAAAAGTTTTCACCGTTTTGAGCAGCGGAAAAGATTGAAAACCAAATTCCGAGCAAAATCTGAAGTAATATTTTCTGTAATCAGAAAAAGGCTTTTGTCCGTGCCATACATCCCAATAGTGCGTGTCACCGTGATTTTCATCATTCGGCGATACAAAACCGCCGCCGCACGACGGCGATGACGGCCAGTAAAAAGTCTGACTATCCACAGATTTTACAGCCTTCGGCAAAATATATTCAAATTGTTTAATGTAGTCTGCGCGAAGCAATCCCGAATGACAGCTGACATCCTGCCAGTCTACCCATCCCATTTCCATTTCGTTATTTCCGCACCAAAGCCCAAGACAGGCATGATGGCGGATTCGCCTCACATTATCCAGTGTTTCTGCAATAATATTTTCTTCAAACGCATCGCTGATATCATAGACATTGCAGGCATACATTAAATCCTGCCATACAAGCAAGCCGTTTTCATCACACAAATCATAAAATTCATCCGACGGATAATAACCTCCGCCCCAGACGCGCAGACAGTTGAAATTAGAGCACACCGCCGTATCAATCAAATACTGCATCTTATTTTTGTCGATTCTTGAATAAATACAATCTTCCGGAATATAGTCCGCACCCATGGCAAATATTTTTACGCCATTGACAACAAAGGCAAACTCACTGCCCCACGAATCCTTTTGGCGGCTGACCGATATCGTCCTAAGGCCGATTCTATATATCTTTTCATCAAGCACCTGTCCATTGCAGTCAAGCAAAACCGTCAAAATCGTATACAGCGGATGTTCACCAAGACCGTTTGGCCACCAAAGCTTTGGCGAATGAATTTCAAAATCAAGCTCTGATGTCAGTTGCTCTGAAAATTCCTTCACTTTTTTGTCTATACGCATTCCGTCAGGTGATAAAATTTCCGCCGAAAATTCTAATCCGGCAAGGTCACTGCTTTTGACAACAGACAATGACATCTTTAATCTCACATCAACCCGGTTTTCTTTGTGAAATTGCAGGATATCCACATCTTCGATGCGCGCTGTTTTTGTCTGCTCAATTCTTATACCGCGCCATATGCCCATATCCGGAAGCTGTGGTCCCCAGTCCCACCCAAACATTGAGTGGGCCTTTCGTATATATTGGGAACCGTCCATACAACCACAAGCCTTATAAGCAATTTCTTTACCCGAAGTCATCGGATGATTTTCGATGTATGTCACAGGGGATGTAAATTCGATTTTAATACTGTTATGCCGCTTCAAAATGCTGCCGCAGTCAAAGCGCCATGTACGGTGCATATTATCGGCAAAACCAATTTCAGCATCGTTGACAAAAATCCTTGCAATTGTATCAAGTCCGTCACATACAAGCTCTGTTTTTGTACCCTGCTGTCCGAAAATCCATCCGTCCGGCATATCAAATTCGCGTTCAAATACATAATCTTTATAAAGCAGCGCCCGCGTCTGATATTCGTTGATACCGTCATAAGGGTCATCAATTTTTTTATTTTCCAAAAGCCCGGAGAGCACTGACCCCGGAATATTTACCGCAAGCTTATGTGCCGAACCGCTTTCGCTCATCTGCCACACGCCATCTAAACTTATTTTTTTCATTATATTTCCATTGCCTTAAAAATCTCATCAAGCGTAATATCCGCACGGCAAATTTTATCATCGGCCGCACCGTAATAAATCATGACTGTATCATCTTTTACAAGACAGCCGCATGTAAATACGACATTTCCGAAAAAGCCTTCCTTTTCGTAATCTGTTTCCGGCTGTAAAATCGGCTCTTTTGTTTTCGCAATAACCTTTGACGGGTCATCCTTATCAAGCAAAAACGCACCAAGACAATATCTGTCATTTTTGTCCGCCGCATGATAAATCTTCACCCAGCCTTTTTCCGTAAGGAAAGGCACAGCGCCGCCGCCGATACGTCCGTTATCCCATCTTTCCCCGTCACTGTCAGAAATTCCGCAGAAGTGCTTTTGCTCGCCCCAGTGCACAAGGTCCGGTGATTTTGCAAGCCACATTTCAGGATTACCGATGCCTGATGGTACAGGGCGGTTGAAGGCCACATACATGCCGCCGATTTTTTCAGGGAAAATTGTAACATCTTTATTTTCCGGTGCAAAAATAATGCCATGGCGCACATAGTCCTTAAAATCCTTTGTACTAATCAGAGAAGTAGCCGGCCCGTTTTTTGTCACAGACGTATAGTTGATATAATATGTATCATCAATCTTTGTGATTCTAGGGTCTTCCATACCCCAGCTTTCTTCCTCGGCAATCGGGAAAATTGCAGGTCTTTCTTCAATTTCAAAGTGAATGCCGTCCTTGCTTCTTGCCAGTCTCAGATGAGAAAGCGATGTCAGGTTAATCGACTTTTTGGTTTTTTTATCTGCCTTTAACACATGTCTTGAATCTGAAAAATCCAACTCAGGATGCTCTGATTTTACATAAGTAATCACATCGAGCACATCCTCGCCGTCTTTTTGAACAACGATAGGAATTTTCACTTCATCCGAATTTTCACACTTTACAGACTCAGCCACACGGCAGAGCAAAAGAATTTCTCCGTCATATTCTGCCACACCGCAGTTAAAAACGCCGTCAACCTTAAAATCGTCACGACTTGGCTTCACCATATCCGGTGTAAGCAAAGGATTATATATACATCTGTCAATTTTCATAAGTTGTCTCCTTTTCTATTTCAGCATAAAGCTGATACCTTCTTTAAAATATTTCGAGAAACACAGGAACAGGATAATAATCGGCAATGTTAAAATTACAGAAGCCGCATACATCGGTCCCGGAAATGCGCCCATTGGTTTAAACTGTGTTGAAATCAATACGTTTAATGTCTGCATTTTAATATCCGGTGCAATGAGCATATCCCACATCAATTCACTCCAACGCTGCATAAAAATTGATAAAAATACGATTGTCGTTACCGATTTTGTAATCGGAAATGCAATCTTTGATAAAATTCCGAAATCTCCGGCGCCGTCAATTCTTGCCGCCTCAAAAACATCGTCAGGAATTGTCTTAAAGTAGTTAATATACATAAAGATTGCCCAAATAGAGATACAAAGCGGAATAATCATACCTGCATAGCTGTTGGCCAACGGTTTTGCAATCATATATCTAGGAACAAGCAAAATGATTGTCGGGAAAAACATCTGAAACAGCAGCGTGTTCATAATCATCTTTTCCCCTTTAAAACGAAGCTTTGATACTGAATAACCAATCGCAAGACCGACAATCACAGAAATTACAGCTGTAGGAAAGGCAACAATAAATGAATTCCAAAGTGCCCTAACCCACATCATCGAATTTGTCGCGCCGCCCTTGCCAATCAGATACTCATAGCTTCTTAACGTAAATCCCGAAGGCACGAGCACCTTATCTACCATATTCCATGATGTAAAGGACTGGATGACCATATAGTAAAACGGAAACAGTGAAATCGCCAGCAGGATTAATGTAATCACTGTGATAATAATTGTTTTCACATTAATTTTCTTTTTCATACAAAGCCCCTCCTTTTAATAACCAAATTTCCGATTCAGTTTATCTGTAGCAAAATTAATAATACGCAATGTGATAAAAATCTGCACGGCACTGGCAATCGCCATTGCGGCACCATAGCCGGACTGGAATCTTGTAAAGGACGTATTATAGATTTCAAGCTGCCATGATGTTGTTGAAAGATTCGGGCCGCCGCCTGTTAAAAGGAACGGTTCTGTAAATATACCAAACGCAAGACCTGCCGCAAGCACAATAACAGTTGTCAGCGTCGGCATAATCATCGGCAGTGTAACATGGATTAATTTATGGAAACCGTGAGAGCCGTCAAGGGCACAGGCCTCATTGACATCCGAGCTGATGCTCTCAATACCTGACAGAATAAACAGCGCGTAATAGCCGGACATTTTCCATACAACAATGCCGACCATAATCGCAAACGCAAAACGCTGGTCTGTCAGCCAGTTAATATTCAAGTTAAAATGTTCACGCAAAAATGTATTAAATACAGAGTTGTAATTAAAGAAATATTTAACAACAACCGATGTCGCAACACCTGATGTCAGATACGGTATGAAAAACAAAACTGCGACAATACCTTTGATTTTATCAGGAAGTTTTGAAACTAAAAGCGCAATTACAAGACCGCCGATAAAACAAAGAATAACAATAGGTACAAGATATTTGTAAGAGTTTAAAAATGCAGCCTGCACTTTCTTATCACTAAACAAAGCTGTAAAATTCTTAATTCCGACAAACGTTTTATTTTTTGACATAAGATTCCAGTCCATGACAGACAGCCAAAGCGCCCAAACCAACGGAATCAGGAAAAATATAAGTGAATATACAAGATAGGGCGCATTAAGAATCCAGCCTATCACACCTCTTTTTCTGCTTGGATTTATTCCTTTTTTCATTTTGATGACCCTCCTTAAAACAGCAGGCCGCACAACCTGTCATCGGATTGTGCAGCCTGTTATCGCTAAACTTATTCAAGTCCGCCTGCTGATTTCATCGCTTCCATCGCAGCTTCAACATATGTTGTCGCATCCGGTGCATTACCGGCTTGCGCATTTGCAACATCGTTCATATACGGTGCCATCGCTGTCTCTGTAAATGCTGTCCAAATGTCAGCATCCTTGTCTGTTGCAAGACCAGGCATTGAATATGGTACCCACTGAGCAAGTGCAGATAATTCAGGATATTCATCCATCACAGCTTTAAACGCTTCGTTATCATTTAAGTCGCCTCTTACAGGAAGCATTGTTGTTGCGTTAAGCCAGTCTAAATCTGTCTGAGCTGAGTTTTCTTTGTTGTATACCCATTTTACAAATTCAACTGCGCCGGCATGCTCATCTTCTGAAATATTTTCTGTTTTGTAGAATGTAAGACCCTTGGAATCACCAAAGTTATAAGGGATATCGCCTGCTTTTTCAACAAAAGCCGGTCCATAAACGTAATCTTCGCCGTAAACTTTGTTATTTTCTTTGTAAAGTGAAATTTCCCAAGGTGCGTTAATTGTTACAAGAACTGAAGGTTTTTCTTCAACCCAAATGCTTGATAATTCACCCTGCTGGATTGTGTTACCGAATGTACCAATAACCTGCATTGCCTTAACTGCACTGTCTTTATCCATTGTGAGCTTGCCGCCCTCAACAACTGTTTTACCCTGTGAAATTGCATCGTATGGCATCATAAAATCATACCATCTGTCCCAATACTGGTCAGGACGTGTTAATGAAGGTCTGTAGAAGGAATGTGTAATGCCAACCTCTGCAAGCTCATCCTTTTTCTCACCAAAAGCCTTCATAACTTCTGTAAATTCTTCAATTGTCTCAGGTGCCTTGTCATAGCCTAATACTTCAAGACCTTTCACATTCCACTGCCATACCATTGGGTTTACATAAACCGGAAGTACATACTGCTTACCGTCAATAGCCCAGTTTGGCATTGTGTCGCCCATCTGTCTTGCCTCAACAACCTCGTTGAACCAATCTTCTGCAGATAAGTCATAAATAACTTCAGATGCTGCCAATGTTGCAGCAAAACCTCTGTTGATGTTTTCTGAAACAGCCGGTGCTGTGCCTGTAGCAATCGCATTCTGAATACCTGCCTCAGATGATGGGGATTCAGGCATCTGCTGTACCTTAACTTCAACCACCTGTCCGTTAACCTCTGTCTTTGTCTCGTTGAATGCATTAGCCTTTGCTTCCCAGTAGTTGTACTGAACCTGCTGTGGTGCTGTCCAGAAATCAACGGTAATTGTACCGCCCTTTGACGCACCGCCGTCTGTACCTGCTGCACCTATTGTCTCACCGCTTCCGCTGCCGCCGCCACATGCTGTAAGTGCTGCT
The DNA here is from genome assembly GCA_902489925.1 of uncultured Lachnospiraceae bacterium. Taxonomy (GTDB): domain Bacteria; phylum Bacillota; class Clostridia; order Lachnospirales; family Lachnospiraceae; genus Scybalocola_A. The sequence goes on from CABUBX010000012.1 coordinate 18,111, forward strand.
GTTGTCATTGCAGCCGCAAGAAAAAGTGCTGTTGTTTTCTTAAAATTCATTATAGTCTCCTCCTTTTAAATAATATATTGTAAAGCTTTCGCTTACACTATACGTTGTAAAACTTTAATATAAAAAATTATTCGTAATCCGCAAACGGGTCATCTATTGTGATTGTATGTCCCTCGGCATCACTGACACCGCAGTACAGCTGTGCCTTTTTATCTCCCAATCTTACAAGCCCGCCTGAGAAAATAACATCACAAAGGTCCGGACGCTTACTTGGACCATCTGCAAAATTTGCGCGGACAGCAATCAGCTTCATCGGTGAATAGCTCCCGTCCTTCGGGTCAAAGCAAAAGCTTGAAGCATAATAATGTCTGTTGCCCTCGGCATCATATTTGGCAATATGGGATAAAATACCGACCTTGCCGTTAGAAAGCATATGTAACTCATTACATCCGCCCCATTCTTCTGCAACAAACTGATTTTCAAGTATTGTCGCCTGCAGAATATGTTCGCAGTCCAGTTCCTCCAAGGAATCAATGATGATATAACCGACTTTGCCGCGTCCGCCGATTTCTCCCTGTGGACGGGTCATCACAAGAATTTTTCCGTCCGAGAGCTTTCCAAGACGAATATCCTTCATACGGTCCGGTCCGTTGGCAAAACGCTTCAGACTTTTTAAATTTTCCCCTCTGAAGAAAATTGTTCTGTAATTAAGTTGTCCCGGATTTTCAACATCATCAAAAATCTCAACACCGCCAATGATAATTTCTCCGTCGATAAATGTCACAAACGGGTCCTGAAGTTCAAGCGGTTCGATAGTTTTGTCTGCACACCACATATCGCCCGACTGTTTAAAAAAGATAACCTGTGAATGTTCACTGTCTCTCGCTTCTACACGCCCTGCAATATATTTTTCGCCTTCAAGTTCAAAAGGTGCTGTAATGTTATAAACGTCTTTTCCTTCACCCATACCCGAAAAATGAATCAAACTGGAATCATCTTTAAAATTCAAGTTATTAAATTCAAGCATCAGTTCATCGCAAGTACGTACTGTTTTTGAGTCTTGTTGTGCCATTCGTAGTCCTTTCCGTGGATAATCCACTATTTTTTAATCATATTATCTATATTGCTTTCGTTGATAATTTGATATTATCACCATTTTAGCTTGAATTAAATAGTGTTTTACTTGAATTTAACATATTTCATTAAAGTTTTGCACAGTTTTTATCATTTCAGAACATTTCTTGTCGGCAAGTCTATTTAATCACTCATTTGCTGGAATAAAGCAAATAAAGAAAATGACAGCAGAGCACTTTTATCTTTTTCAAAGCACTCGCTGTCATTTTCTTTATTAAGACGCGGTATTTATTTTCATTTCAAATATCCATTCCAAAAACTTCTCGTTATTTTCTTTATTTTCACCACCAAGCGGAAATGCAAGCACCTGACGACCGCAGGCTTTCCTCAGGTCTTCACCGGCATCTGCCGCAAAGTATGCCGCATCGAATATCGTTCCGTCTGTATACAAGCCGCAAAGATATGTATTTCCGTCAGCATCTGTGCCGTAACAGAAGCAATCCTCATATTTTTCAAGCACTTCCTCAGAAAATAATTCCGTCAAATCATAGTAGCTGCGCTCGATGCTGTTGCAGTGAGCCATAAAACTCTCCGGCATTACCGCCGCATCAATCATATTTTGAGACAAATTAAGAAAATATTTATCATGTGTCGAAAAATCCGAAGCCGGTGAGCCATCCGCATAAACCAACTGTCCGTCATCATTGTACATATACGGAATATTATAATTGGAATCAACAGTGACCTCCTCACGCCGGCTGTCAATGCTAAGAAAGCTTCCAAGCGAGGCTTTAAGCGCCTCATCCTTTTCTACATCCATTACCTCATTGACAACGGCAAAATGATAAACCGTTTCCCGATTATTGAAAATAAGCTGCCAAAGCACACCGACAAAAAGCGCAAAAAGCGCTGCCAGCGCAAGAATATGAACCTTATAATAATCCCAAATATAAGCCGCCTTCTCCTTTTTATTCATCGACGCCATTTTCTCTTTTTCCGAAACAATTCTTTCTTTAAGCCAGCCCATATTTACTCTCCCTGCTCTTCGAGATATTTTTCAAAACGCATCCGCACATAAAACGTCCATGGATAGGCAAGCAATACAATACCAAAAGCAACAAACAAAAACCAGACAGCAAATATATGCTCCATCACAAGCACCGCATAACCTGTCACCACAATGCCCATCGCGAGACTGACAGGAAAATATTTAAAAGCGAAAATTGCTGCGTTTTTAAACATATTTTTGACAGTATTTTCAAACTTTGCCATCAGAGGAAACAGCCAGCATCCAATCATAACAACAATGGCAATTAAAATCACCGTTGCCGTCACAAACATCGGCTTATACTGACTTTCAGATACCGACCATATCTGGATATCTACAATAAGCAGTGCCAAAATTGCTGTATATATCAAGCCGACAACAGCCCCTTTTTTGAAATTTGATGCAAAAGCTTTAAAATACATCTTTGTTACAGGACCTTCCTCATCTTTGCTCATGGCAAGCATAACTGTATAAAGTGCCGTCAGAGCCGGTCCGATTGTAATTACAGGAATACATGTGATGATACAGTAAATATTTAACAGACAAAGATCAAACAGCTTTGTCATCTTTCTTCCAAAAAGACTGTCCAGCGAAAACATACAAACGCCTCCTAATGTGTTTTATTAAAACGGCAGCTTGGCACCGTTTGTCTCAATCACTTTCTTATACCAGTAAGCAGAATCCTTGAAAATTCTCTGCTGTGTCACATAATCAATGTAAATAAGGCCAAAACGTTCAGAATAACCTTTTGCCCATTCAAAATTATCCATCAGCGACCATTGGAAATAACCGCGGATATCTGTGCCGTCCTCGGCAGCTTTGCGAAGCTCATAAAGATATCTTCCGAGGAAATCAATACGATTCGGGTCATGCACCTTTCCATCCACCGAAACCGTATCATGGCAGGACAGACCATTTTCTGTAATATAGATTGGCAGGCCATAACGCTCATACAAAAATTTCGGTCCCCAGTAGAGACATTCCGGTGTTACAGGCCACTGTATTCCTGTTTTAGGAAAGCCTGCATAGCGGTCAACATACTCCGGCGTACCGTCTGCCCCGGCCTGCATACATGTACCGTTATAAATGTTCTGTCCGTAAAAATCAAGCGGCTGCTGCATCAGCTTTAAGTCCTCCGGACGAATGTTCGGCAGCCATTTCTCATACAGCTTCAAGCCATCCTCAGGATATTTTCCGAAAATCACAGGGTCTGACCACCAGCTGACATTCCAACTCCACTGATTTGGATTTGTCGGACAGGCAAACAATGCCTTTCTCGCCGCTTCAATATCTTCTGCACGATTTGTTTTCGGATAACACATCGTTCCTGTCGGGGCATAACCGATACGAATCGGCTGCTTTGCAGCTGCACGCATCGCCTGTACAGCCTTACCGTGAGCCATAAGGACATGGTGCGCCATAAGAAATGTATCCTTTAACGGATTTTTAAGCGCCGGCGCATGCTCTGCCGTCACATGACCCAGACCGATAAAACATTGAGGCTCATTAAAAGTTATAAAGTTTTTCACTCTGTCCGAAAAATTTTCTGCAACGACGCGGGCATATTCAGCAAACCAGTCCACACTGTCCGGATTCATCCAGCCGCCGCGAATATAAAGCTCATACGGATAATCCCAGTGAAACAAGGTTACATACGGCTCGATGCCGTTTGCCAGCAGTTCATCAATGAGATGATTATAAAATTCAATGCCCTTTGGATTCACTTTTCCCTTACCCTCAGGCATAATTCTAGGCCAGCTTATAGAAAAACGATAAGCTTTAAGCCCCATTTCTTTCATCATTTTGACATCTTCTTTATAAAGCTCATAATGATTACATGCAACATCACCGTTATGATTCTCATAAACCTTTCCCGAATCCATACAGAAAACATCCCATATATTTAATCCCTTACCGTCTTTATAGGCCGCACCTTCAACCTGATATGAGGCTGTTGCCGCACCCCATGCAAAATCCTTACAAAATCCCATATTTATTGTCCCCTTTCTGTTTCAAAACAGACAGCGAAACTCTGAACCAAAAACATAAACCGTGATACAACAAAACCGCCGCAGCACCGCCGCAAAATGAACAGGCATTTTACGCACAGCACCGCGGCGGCCTTAATCGTCAGGTAAAACCATCCGACACTTTAAATCGTTGTCATCAACGCATCACATGTCCCTTCGATTTCATAATCACCGGTACCTGCCGGAATAAAGAGACTGTCGCCCTTCTTAAATTCCACACTGTCATCTGATGTTTTGATTGTTCCGCTGCCATCTAATATAAGCAGGCTTAAAAATGATGTTTCATCAACCGAACCGGATACTTTTTTAACATGACTGCCATCCATTGCAAGCTTATCCACTGTAAAATATTTACAGCTTCCAAGATGCGGCGCAAAAGATTTCTGGCATTCCATCGGTGTTGTATTTGTCACCTTTAATGCCTTGTCCACATGAAGCTGTCTAGGATTGCCGTCCTTATCCAGTCTTCCGTAATCGTACACGCGATATGTCACGTTTGAATTTTGCTGAATTTCCGCAATCACAATACCTGCACCGATTGCATGAATTGTACCTGATTCGATGAAGAAAACATCACCCTTCTTCACCTGAACCTTATTGAGCACATCTGTCAGTGTATTGTTCTCAATTCTTTCCTTAAATTCAGCTTCATCAACCTTCTGCGAAAAACCAAAGTAAAGGCTCGCACCTTCCTCGCAGTCAACAACATACCACATCTCTGTCTTACCGTACTGATTTTCATTTTTAAGCGCATAATCATCGCTCGGATGTACCTGGATAGATAAATCCTGCTTCGCATCAATAAACTTAATCAGTATCGGGAAGTTTTCAAACTGCTCACAGTGGCTTCCAAGCACACCCTTGCCGCAGCTTTCAACATATTCTTCAAGTGTCTTTCCCGCATATTCTCCGTTTGCAATGCAGCTTGGGCCGTCAGGATGACAGGATAACTCCCATGTCTCTGCCAGCTTTTCTCCGTCATATTTTTTGCCGAAATCTGTCACCAGCTTTGTACCGCCCCAAAGGTAATCTTTACCTGCAGGAATTAATTTCAAAACAGCCATTTTTAAATCCTCCTAATTATTACTTGTTTCTATCATAACACAATTAATCATTCAGCGCTGCCATCAATTTCTCAAGTTCATCCTCGGCATCCTTAAGAGATGTTCCCTTAACGCCGGCATAATACTTAATCTTTGGCTCTGTACCTGAAGGTCTTACGCAGAACCACGCATCATCCTCTAAATCAAAGTAAAGCACGTTGGATTTAGGAAGACCTGTCGGTGTCACCTCACCTGTTTCCATGTTCTTAATTGTATCTTCTCTGTAATCGCGGAAGGCTAAAACTTTATAGCTGCCGACTTCCTTCGGCGGATTGCTTCTAAGCTCATCCATCATCTGTTTCATTTTTTCAGCACCGTCAGCGCCTTTAAATGTCTTTGTAAATAAATCTTCTTTATAATAGCCGTATTTTTCAAAAATATTCAGCATCTGGTCCCAAAGTGTCAAACCGCAGCCTGCATAATAAGCGGCAGCTTCACAAAGTGCCATCACTGCCACACAGGCATCCTTGTCTCTTGCATGTGTACCTACAAGGCAGCCATAGCTTTCCTCAAAACCAAACAAATACTCATAGCTGTTATTTTCTTCAAAGAACTTAATCTGCTCGCCGATATACTTAAAGCCTGTCAAAGTCTCAGGACAGTAAACATCATAAGCCTTTGCCACAGCCTTTGCCATATTTGATGATACAATCGTTGTGACAATCGCACCATTTTCAGGCATAAGTCCCAGTGCCTTTTTCTGTGAAAGCTCATACTCACAAATAAGCATACCGGACATATTTCCTGTAAATACTTTGTATTCACCTGTTTTTGTATCCTTTGCATACACACCGAGACGGTCTGCATCAGGGTCTGTCGCAAGCACTAAGTCCGCATCAACCTCTTTTGCAAGCTCAAGCGCCAGTGTAAATGCTTTCTTATCTTCAGGATTCGGATAGCTGACTGTAGGGAAATTGCCGTCCGGCTTTTCCTGTTCAGGCACAACATAGACCTGTTCAAAGCCAAGCTCTTTAAGCACACGACGCACAGGCACATTTCCTGTACCGTGAAGCGGTGTATAAACAATTTTGAGCTTTGAAGCCTGTTCTTTGATTGCTTCCGGATGAAGCACAAGCTTCTTTAAAGCGCTCATATATTTATCATCAATTTCAGCACCAATCACTTCATAAAGACCTGCAGCCTTTGCATCCTCCAAAGACATTGTCTTAATTGCCGCAAAATCTGTCACAAGACCGACCTCGCTGATAATCTCAACATCTTTAGGATATGTAATCTGAGCGCCGTCCTCCCAGTAAACCTTATAGCCATTGTATTCAGGCGGATTGTGGCTCGCCGTAATTACAATACCGGAAATACATCCAAGCTCTCTTAACGCAAATGAAAGCTCAGGTGTCGGACGAAGTGAATCAAAAACATATGCCTTAATTCCGTTTGCTGCAAGGCAAAGCGCTGCCTCAGAAGCAAATTCAGGGGACATTCTTCTTGAATCATAGGCAATAGCCACACCCTTTGCCTGTCCGTTTTGTTTTACAATATAATTAGCCAGTCCCTGTGTTGCCTTTCTGACTGTATAAATATTCATACGATTTGTGCCGGCGCCGAGGACACCTCTAAGTCCCCCTGTACCAAATTCAAGGTCTTTGTAAAAACGGTCAAAGATTTCCGCCTCGTCGTTTTCAACCGCTTTTAACTCTGCTTTTGTAGCCTCATCAAAAATCGGTGATTCACACCAAAATTCATACTTAGCTTTTACTTCTGCATTCATTGATATTACCTCCATACTTCATTGGCAGCTTCAGGATGCAATGACCGCAACAAGATAAAACGGCCGCACATCATTCTCATGTGTCTCACTGATTGTAATTTCAAGAGTATGCTTTTTCCTCTCCCCATGGTGAATCAACGTCTGTAAATACAGACAATCCCCCCAGTCTTCATCAAAATTTCCATCCAGTAAAATCGGATGCTGCCAATCGCCGTCAACAACAGCCTTTGCCTTTGGCACAGGATGAAGTACTGATTTTCGGTACTGCACAGCGAGACAACTGCACTCTATTTCAAAGGTTATTCTATCATTCATTTTGGATGCCGTAAAGCCATTTTTGTATAAATCCAGCATATTCGCTTTTAAAGCCTCATCAGCCTTAAATCCATCAAGTGTATAAACTTTATCATCTTTCTGATAAAGACAGCTGTTTTCATAGGCATTTTCTGTCAGCGCCTCTACTATCACAGGCTCGTCCTCGTCATTGTCGATGTCCGCTAAAACTTTATCAAAGAAGCAGCAGATTGTATCCGCAACATACTCATGTCCGAGGTCATTCGGATGGAGATTATCCGGTGTCAGCTCAGGAGCTTTATAAATCCCCGCACCAATCATCGGATAAATCGCTTTTTTCATACTGATGCACGGAATACCGTAATAAGCGCCGACACTGTTATGAAAATCTTCAGCATTATGACCGTCATCATAAAAGACATTGTTCATAATAACGATTGCCGGATGCGACTCTGCCGCAAGAAGCTTTCGAATCACACCTTCATAGGTTTCCATAAAAAAACGTTCCGCCTCATCATTGACGCTGAAATCGACAATCACTACATCCGGCGCATAGGCGAGCACATCCTTTTGTGCTCTTGCGCCGCCGTAATGAGAAGATGTACCGCCGATACCGCCGTTGACATAGGAAAAGTCTGCTTCAGGAAATTTTTCCTGCCACCACTGAAACACTCTGTAGGCATAGCAAAGCTTATCATCTGACGCAAGACTGCCCTGCGTAATCGAGCCTCCGAGAAAACCGATTGTCAAAGACTCCCCGGCAAGTGCACGCTGCATACAGGCTTTAAGTCTTGCCCAGCTTCCCCGGACAGCCACGCCCTGTTCAAGCCATTGTTTTGCTGTCATATTCTCATGCCCCTTTCGCCCGAGCTTACGCCTGAGTTTTTAAAAATTCTTTATTTTTCTGAATCAAATCAATTCTCTGTTTTACGCAATCTACTGAACGCAATGGGTCTGACGGTGTATTAAACACATAATCAACAAGCTTGTCCACCGTTGTTGTTGCCACATGCATTCTTGTATCGGAGGAAGCATAGTAAATAAATACATCGCCGTTATCTCTTGCAATCGCACCGTTTGTAAACACAACATTTGAAACATCGCCGACACGTTCTCTGTCCATCGGTCCGATTAAAAGTCCGGATGGCTCGGCAATAACTTTTTCAGGATGCTCTAAATCTGTCGCAAAAGCATAGATGACATAGCGAAGTCCCGCAGCCGTATTTCTTACGCCGTGTGCAATATGAATCCAACCCTTATCTGTCTTAATCGGCACAGCACCCGCACCATTTTTCGCTTCTGTAATTGTGTGATATTTTCTGCGGCTTGTCATAATTTCCTCATCAATGACTGCATGTTCAATATCATTGCAAAGGCCAAAGCCGATACCGCCGCCGCTGCCTGTTTCAATAAAATCATCCATCGGACGTGTATAGAAAGCATATTTACCGTTGACAAATTCCGGATGAAGGACAACATTTCTCTGCTGAGGACTTCTAAGCGTTTTTAAATTGTCAAGACGTTCCCATGTTTTCAAGTCCTTTGTGCGGACAATGCCTGCTGCCGCAACAGCCGCTGATAAATCATTCACCGAAGTATCCTTGCTCTCTGAGCAGAACACACCGTAAATCCAGCCATCCTCATGTTTTGTAAGACGCATGTCATAAACATTTGTCTCCTCCGGGCATGTGTCCGGCAAAAGCACAGGCTCATCCCAGAATCTGAAACCGTCAATGCCTGTTTCACTCTCTGCAACCGCAAAGAATGACTTTCTGTCTGCACCTTCAACACGGGCAACAAGATAAAACTTTCCGTCAAGCTCAATGGCACCGGAGTTCATGACTGCATTAATCCCCAGTCTCTCCATAAAATACGGATTTGTCTCAGGATTTAAGTCATATTTCCATTCAACAGGTGCATGCTCTCTTGTAAGCACCGCATCTTCATAACGGTCAAAAATGCCGTTATAAAAATCACTTTTTCTATTTTTTCTTGCAATTAATTTTTCAAGTTTTTCTTTTTCAACATAATATTGCGGATGTAACATGATTATAACCTCCTGATGACTTCAAAACACATTCTTCCGTTGTGATAAGGACACTTCCACGGCTCTACAATCGGCTTTTTCGTTGACGGCTTACCGTCATCATCCAAATCCCAAAACCACTCTGAGCCGTCACGGGAATCAACTAAGTTTGTTTTAATATAATCCCACTGGCCAAATACAGCTTCAAGATATTCCGGGTGTTCGGGCGCCTTTTCGTAGCCGTTTAAAAATCCGACTAAGGATTCTGCCTGACCCCACCATATTCTTGAAACATTATCAACGCCCTTTTCACACTCATTTAAAAGCGAATTTTTCTTAAAGGCCGTCTTATAAACCTCTGCGGTCAAATCCTTTGTAATCGCCTGCATCTTTGCTTCAAGCGCTGCATCGCCGAGAACCTCACAGCCTCTGTCAATAAGCCATGCCGTCTCGATATCATGCCCATAGGAATGTAAATCAATGAGTGTATTCCAGTGAGCATCAAAAAATACTTCCTGACGGTGACGCGCCGGATTGTACACCTTATCCGCAAAAATATCCAAAATCCAACGGAGATTTTTTTCAACATCCTCGTCTTTTGTCACTCTGTAAAGTTCTGTGTAAGCCTCGAAAACATGAAGCAATGTATTCATTGTCTTTTCTGCCATGACGCCGTTTTCAGAAAGCTTCTCATTGCTGATTGGCTCAAAATTTCTGTCAAAGGCTTCAAGATAACCTTCCGCATCCCTGCACTGATGTTCAATCAGCTCATAAAGCTTCCATGCAAGTTCAAGTGCTTCTTCATTTCCCGAAGCATCATAATAAGAAGAAAGTGCGTAAATCGCAAATGCCTGATTGTATGTATGCTTCATGCCATCGGCAATTTTTCCGTCATAAGTTACCGCCCAGTAAATACCGCCGTAAGTCTCATCCAAGCAATAATTTTTAATAAAGTCATAGGCATGTTTTGCATATTCAAGCAAAGTATTATCCTTTAAGGTCATTGCCGCATTTGAGAAAAACCATAAAATACGGCTGTGTAAAATGCAGCCCTTTACCGCTTCTTTATCAATATTCAAATCGAAATCCATATAGCCGTAGAAGCCGCCGTTTTCCATATCCCGAAGATTCTTCCAAAATGGAAGAATCTTCGTTTCAAGATGATTTTTAACTTCTGATTTTAAAAGCTTTGTGTCCATCAAAAAAAATCCCCTTTTATCTTCTGCCGATTTCTGTATCAGCCTCTGTCACAACAGAATGTGCCTTAATATATTCAACAAGCTCATCAGCATAGCAGAATGCAAGACCTACATAGCTGTCAGCTGCGCCGTAGTAAATTGCCATCTTGTTTGTTTTACTGTCATGGATTGTCGCACAAGGGAAAACAACGTTTGGCACAAAGCCTCTCTCCTCGTACCATTCCTCCGGTGTGAGAAGATATGTCTCGCAGCGATATTTTACAATTGACGGATTATCAATATCCAAAATTGCGCCGCCGAGACTGTAAACATAACCGTTACATGTACCGGATACACCGTGGTAAATTAAAAGCCAGCCTTCACTTGTCTCAATCGGTGCTGCGCCGCCGCCGATTTTAAGGCTCTCCCACCATTCGCTGCCTTTGCCCATCACGTGACGGTGTTTACCCCAGTAAGTCATATCAGGACTTTCTGAAAGGAAGATATCACCAAACGGTGTATGTCCGCTGTCAGACGGTCTTGAAAGCATCACGAAATTACCATTAATTTTTCTTGGGAATAATACGGCATTTCTGTTAAACGGAATAAACGGATTTTCAATGCGGACAAACTTCTTAAAATCTGTCGTTTTGGCAACACCGATAGATGCACCGTAGAAATCCTGACACCAAATCACATAATATGTATCTTCAACCTTTACAAGACGAGGGTCATACGCATAAACCGGCATAAACGGCTCATCATTTTCGTCAACAAACTGAATTTTTTCTTTGTCAAATTCCCAGTGAATCGCATCCTTACTTCTACCAAGATAAATATAAGGGATACCGTTTGTCTGCTCACCGCGGAACACACCGATAAACTCATCACCGTAAGGCATTACCGCACTGTTAAAAATTCTCGCTACACCCTCAACCGGATTACGTCCGATAATAGGATTTTCACTGTATCTCCAGATTGGCGCCCCTGTAAGGCCTTCCGGTTTTTCCTGCCAAGGTACATTTTTTACCTCCGGGCTAATTAACTTAAATTCGCTCATCTAATCATTCCTCCATTTTTCATTTTTTTAAATAGGATTATTATTTTCTATTTTTCAAGCTTCCCACACACGCTCTCCAAAACCTTCAATAAAAGCTGACAGCTCATCTGCCATCTGCTGCGCCTCCATAATTCTTATATGTCCCGGTGTTCCCGAACCGTTATTGGAATAAAGAAAATGTACGATTTTTTCGTCATTCAGTTTCCGGCAAACCTCATCAATGGATTTGTCCCAATTTTCATCATGCATAAGAATTGTTGTCGCAAGAATAATCAGCGCTTTCGGGTATTTTTCACGTATTTTTCTTATAAACTGCTCATAATGCTCACGCCACACTTTCGCACGCTCGCAGTTATAATCCTCCGCCATATAGTCATCCGGATGATTATCATTTTGCCCGATTGCCACAATAACGACATGGGGCGTATATTTTTCAAAATCCCAAGGCACCATATGCTCTCCGGTTTCTGGATTATATTCAATCTTATCCCACGTACTTTCAATCCCGATATAATCCGGCGCATGGAACCAGCCTGTATCATCAAGCAGCGCGATACCGCCCTGGGCAATATCATGAAGCTGGGCATTTAATTTTCGCGCTGTCATTGCCGTATAGGCATACCAGCTGTTTGAATACTCTCCCTGATGCTCAGGGTCAGGCTTACCTGCATATTCCACCGCTTCGGATACCTCGCCCGCAGATACCGAATCGCCGTAAACCTCTATCTTTCTCTGCGGCAGCGCTTCAGGCTTTTTAAGTGCTGCATCCTTGTCAAAATAAAGTCCTAAAAAGGTTATCGTGTGACACGAATCCATTCGCTTAAATACAATCAGTTCATGCCAGCCTTCACTTAAATTTTCGGCAATTGTCAGACACACCGCTTCGTCATTGTGCGGAAGCAAAAACTTCTTTTGCTCACCGTCCACAATGACACCGAGATAATTATCCCAGCAGCCTCTATGATTTTTCAGACAGATTTTTACCGTTTTCCCTGTAAAATGGGTTTTAATTGTCGTATACGGATACACAAGCACCGGCGCACTTTTATCCGCCCAATCAATGCGGCCCATATACTGAA
>CABUBX010000013.1 GCA_902489925.1 uncultured Lachnospiraceae bacterium
AGTAAATGTCTGCTTCGCAGCCGCTTCCTTTGACCTTCTTGCGCTGCAAACCGAAATTTATGGCATGAAAAAAGCAGCCTACCGAACGGCTGCTTTTTCCTTGGAGAAGGTATTTTTTGTTTCTTATGGGGTGTAACAAAAAACTATATAATGTATTGGGGGGTTTACGTCTATTATAATACCATGACCTATCCGAAAAGTGTTCACAAAGATTAAAAAATTTGGTGTGGGAAATTATACAATGTGCGCAACCGATTTTTCACATAAGAAAAATTGCACATAAGTGGGCGGAACAGAGCCTTTTTGATATGGCGAGGACACCAAAAAGTATGTCTGTAATAAGGGAAAACACCCGGAAACGGTTGACATACGGGCAAATATATATTAAGATAAAGTTTAATTAAAATACAAAGACGATGATGAAGACAGTAACCGTTTGTACAAAAGACACAGCGAGCCGGAGACAGTGAAAGTCCGGTACGAGTAGACTTCGGTGAATATCACTTCGGAGTTGTATAAGCGAACCCGCAGCTGCGGCAGTAGTTTATGCCGGATTTCTTCCGTTAAAGGGAACGCATATGTTTGTATGTTGTAATAGGTGGTAACGAATCCGGTATTTTATGCTTTCGTCCTGTTGCGCAGGAAGAAAGTTTTTTTTTACCCTAAATGATGTTTCTTTAAGCAGATTTTTGAATTTGCGGACAGTACGTTGTGCCGAATAAATGAAGGAGGAAGAAAAATGTACGAAAAAGTATCGACTAATCTCAATTTTGTAGACAGAGAAAAAAAGATTGAAAAGTTTTGGAATGACAGCCATATTTTTGAGAAAAGTATCGAAGCCAAAAAACAGGGTCCTGAATTTGTATTTTATGACGGCCCGCCGACAGCGAACGGTAAACCGCACATTGGACATGTGCTCACTCGTGTTATCAAAGATATGATTCCGCGATACAAGACAATGAAAGGCTATATGGTGCCGCGTAAAGCCGGCTGGGATACACACGGTCTTCCGGTAGAGCTTGAAGTGGAGAAGATGCTTGGTCTTGACGGCAAAGAGCAGATTGAAGAATACGGTCTTGAGCCTTTTATTGAGCATTGTAAGGAAAGTGTCTGGAAGTACAAAGGTATGTGGGAGGATTTCTCAGGTACTGTAGGCTTTTGGGCAGATATGGAAAAACCATATGTGACTTATCACAACGAGTTTATCGAGTCTGAATGGTGGGCGTTAAAGCAGATTTGGGATAAGGGACTGCTCTACAAGGGCTATAAGATTGTACCGTATTGTCCGCGCTGCGGAACACCGCTTTCAAGCCATGAGGTTGCGCAGGGCTATAAAGATGTTAAAGAGCGTTCTGCAATTGCACGTTTTAAGGTGAAGGGTGAGGATGCTTATATTCTTGCGTGGACAACAACACCTTGGACATTGCCTTCAAACGTGGCGCTTTGCGTTAACCCGGATGAAAATTATGTGAAGGTAAAACAGGGCGAGTACACATATTATCTTGCCGAGGCGCTTACAGAGAAAGTGCTTGGCGAGGATTTTGAGGTGCTTGAGACTTATGTCGGTAAAGACCTTGAATATAAAGAATACGAGCCGTTATATAACTTTACTGAGTTAAATAAAAAAGCCTATTATGTTGTATGTGACAATTATGTTACATTGACAGACGGTACAGGTGTTGTTCATATTGCACCTGCGTTTGGTGAGGATGACTCCAATGTCGGCAGAAAATACGACCTTCCGTTTTTACAGCTTGTAGACGGCAAAGGTGAGATGACAGAGGAAACACCTTGGGCAGGAACATTCTGTAAGAAGGCTGACCCGTTAGTGCTTGAAGATTTGGATAAGAGAGGCTTATTATTCTCCGCGCCGAAGTTTGAGCACAGCTATCCTCATTGCTGGCGCTGTGATACACCGCTTATTTATTATGCGCGTGAATCATGGTTTATTAAGATGACAGCAGTCAAAGAAGATTTAATCAGAAATAACAATACAATCAACTGGATTCCTGAAAATATCGGTAAAGGACGTTTCGGAGACTGGCTTGAAAATGTTCAGGACTGGGGCATCAGCCGTAACCGTTACTGGGGCACACCGCTTAATATCTGGGAATGTGAATGTGGACATCAGCATGCGATTGGCAGCATTGAAGAATTAAAATCCATGTCAGATAATTGCCCGGACGATATCGAGCTTCATCGCCCGTACATTGATGCTGTGACAATTAAGTGTCCGCACTGCGGCAAGCCGATGCACAGAGTGCCGGAGGTAATTGATTGCTGGTTTGACTCAGGCTCTATGCCATTTGCACAGCACCATTATCCTTTTGAAAATAAAGACTTGTTTGAGAGCCAGTTCCCGGCAGACTTTATTTCGGAGGCTGTAGACCAGACAAGAGGCTGGTTCTACTCATTATTAGCGATTTCAACACTTATTTTCAATAAAGCGCCTTATAAGAATGTTATTGTGCTCGGCCATGTTCAGGATGAGAACGGACAGAAGATGAGCAAATCCAAGGGCAATGCGGTTGACCCGTTTGAAGCACTTGAAAAATATGGTGCAGATGCGATTCGCTGGTATTTCTACATCAATAGTGCGCCGTGGCTGCCAAACCGTTTCCATGGCAAGGCTGTTGTTGAAGGTCAGCGTAAGTTTATGGGTACATTGTGGAATACGTATGCATTCTTTGTACTTTATGCGAATATTGACAATTTCGATGCGACAAAGTATACATTGGAATACGATAAGCTTCCGGTAATGGATAAGTGGCTTTTATCAAAGCTTAATTCTGTTGTCAAAGCAGTCGATGACAATCTTGGCAATTACAGAATCCCTGAGGCTGCAAGAGCCCTTCAGGAATTTGTTGATGACATGAGTAACTGGTATGTCAGAAGAAGCCGTGAGCGTTTCTGGGCAAACGGAATGCCGCAGGATAAGGTTAATGCCTATATGACACTTTATACTGCCCTTGTGACAATTGCGAAGGCAGCGGCGCCGATGATTCCGTTTATGACAGAGGATATTTACCAGAACCTCGTAAGAAGCATTGACAAGAATGCACCGGAAAGTATTCATCTTTGTGATTTCCCTGAAGTGCATGAGGCATGGATTGATAAAAAACTTGAAGCGGATATGGATTTAGTGCTTCAGGTTGTTGTTCAGGGACGTGCGTGCAGAAATGCGGCAAACATTAAAAACAGACAGCCAATCGGACAGATGTATATTAAAGCGGCTTTTGAGCTGCCGGAATTTTTCAAAGAAATCATTGCCGATGAGCTGAATGTAAAGAAGGTTGATTTTACAGAGGATGTAAGTGCATTTACCTCATATAGCTTTAAACCGCAGCTTCGTACTGTAGGCCCTAAATACGGCAAGAAGCTCGGTCAGATTAAGAATTACCTGACAAATGTTGACGGTAATGCGGCAATGAGTGAATTAAAAGCAAACGGACAGCTGACATTTGAGGCTGACGGCGAACAGATTATTCTCCTTGAGGAAGACTTACTTATTGATGCGGCACAGACAGAGGGTTATGTATCTGATACAGACCGTGAAGTGACAGTTGTTCTTGATACAAATCTGACACCGGAATTAATTGAGGAAGGTTTTGTCAGAGAGCTTATTTCAAAGATTCAGACAATGAGAAAAGAAGCTGATTTTGAAGTGATGGACCATATCAGAGTATCCATGGACGGCAATGAAAAACTTGAAGCCATTGCAAGAGCCAATGAGGAAGTTTTAAAATCAGAAGTTCTCGCTGAAGAAATTATATATAACGGCTCTGTCGGATATACAAAAGAATGGCACATCAATGGTGAGCAGGTGACAATGGGAGTCGAAAAACTGAACTGATACGCAGGAGGAGATTGTAATTATGAAAAAGCAGGAGTCAGTCCCAACGGAGATTAAAAAAACGTTTGATAAAGAAGCGTTTAAAAAAGAAGTTGTAACTAACGTAAAGCTATTATTCAGAAAAACATTGGAAGAAGCCAACGAACAGGAGGTTTTTCAGGCGGTATCACTTGCTGTTAAAGACGATGTGATTGACCGTTGGATTGCAACACATAAAGAATATGAAAAAAAAGATGTAAAGACGGTTTACTACCTTTCTATGGAATTTTTGATGGGTCGTGCCCTCGGCAATACAATGATTAATCTTGGAAGCCATAAAGAGATGAAGGAAGCGCTTGAGGAGTTAGGTCTTGATTTGAATGTGATTGAGGACCAGGAACCGGATGCAGCTTTAGGAAACGGTGGTCTTGGACGTCTTGCAGCTTGTTTTATCGAATCTCTCTCTACTTTGGGTTATCCGGCATACGGCTGCGGTATTCGTTATAAATACGGTATGTTTAAGCAGAAAATTGAAAACGGTTATCAGGTCGAAGTGCCTGATAACTGGTTAAAATACGGCAATCCGTTTGAAATCCGTCGTCCGGAATATGCTCAGATTGTCAAATTCGGCGGTTATGTGCGCATTGAATGGGATAATGAAAGAAAGTGCAATCGCTTTATTCAGGATGGTTATCAGGCTGTCCGTGCGATTCCGTATGATATGCCTGTTGTAGGTTATGGCAATAATGTTGTCAACTCTTTAAGAATCTGGGATGCAGAAGCTGTAGATGAATTTAATTTGAGCTCTTTTGATAAGGGTGATTATTTAAAGGCAGTTGAGCAGCAAAATCTTGCTAAAAATATTGTTGAGGTACTTTATCCGAATGATAATCATTACAGCGGAAAAGAGCTTCGCTTAAAGCAGCAGTATTTCTTTGTATCCGCCAGTGTGCAGAGAGCGATTGCGAAATATAAAGAGACACATGATGATATTCACAAGCTTCATGAGAAGGTTTGTTTCCAGTTAAATGATACACATCCTACAGTGACAGTACCTGAGCTGATGCGTATTTTAATGGACGAAGAGGGCTTTGGATGGGATGAGGCATGGGAAGTGACAACAAAGTGCTGTGCCTATACAAACCATACAATTATGGCAGAAGCGCTTGAAAAATGGCCGGTTGATTTGTTTATGAGACTGCTTCCTCGTGTTTATCAGATTGTCGAGGAAATCAACAGACGCTTCCTTGTTCAGGTTGAAGAAAGATATGCGAACCAGTACAGCAAAATCCGCAATATGGCAATCCTTTATGAAGGACAGGTCAGAATGGCAAA
The DNA here is from genome assembly GCA_902489925.1 of uncultured Lachnospiraceae bacterium. Taxonomy (GTDB): domain Bacteria; phylum Bacillota; class Clostridia; order Lachnospirales; family Lachnospiraceae; genus Scybalocola_A. The sequence goes on from CABUBX010000013.1 coordinate 5,168, forward strand.
CATGGCGATTGTTGCAGGCTTTTCTGTCAATGGTGTTGCCAGACTTCATACAGAGATTCTTAAAAACCGTGAATTAAAAGATTTCTACGAAATGATGCCTGAGAAGTTTAACAATAAGACAAACGGCATTACACAGAGAAGATTCCTTCTTCACGGCAATCCGCTGCTGGCTGACTGGGCAACGAAAAAGCTTGGCTCAGATGCATGGATTACAGATTTAACAAAGCTTAAAAGCCTTGAAAAATATGCAGAGGATTCAAAGGCTTTGGATGAATTTATGCAGATTAAATATGAGAATAAGCTTCGCCTTGCAAAATATATTAAAGAGAATAACGGCATTGACGTTGACCCGAACTCTATTTTTGATGTTCAGGTAAAACGTCTCCATGAGTACAAGAGACAGCTGATGAATATTCTTCATGTGATGTATCTGTACAATAAAATTAAAGAAAATCCATCCATGGATTTTTATCCGACAACGTTTATTTTCGGTGCAAAGGCTGCCGCAGGCTACAGACGTGCAAAGCTTACAATTAAGCTGATTAATGCGGTTGCTGATGTGATTAATAATGATGCGTCAATTAACGGTAAAATTAAGGTCGTATTTATTGAAAACTACAGAGTTTCAAATGCTGAGATTATTTTTGCGGCAAGTGATGTTTCTGAGCAGATTTCAACAGCAAGTAAAGAAGCTTCAGGTACAGGCAACATGAAGTTCATGTTAAACGGTGCTGTGACACTCGGCACAATGGACGGTGCCAATGTGGAAATTGTTGAAGAGGTCGGTGCTCAAAATGCATTTATTTTCGGTATGAGCTCTGACGAGGTTATGGGCTATGAGGCAAATGGCGGATACCGGCCGAGAGATATTTACAACAGCGATGCAGATGTGAGAAAGGTGCTTGAGCAGCTTGTGGATGGCACTTATGCGAATGGCAACAAAGAGCTGTTTAAAGAAATCTATATATCATTACTTGACGGCCTTGGTTATGAAAAAGCCGATGTATATTTTACACTGAAGGATTTCCGTTCTTATGCCGAGGCACATGAGCGTGTCAATGAGGCTTATAAAAATAAAAAAGCATGGGCAAAAATGGCGCTTCTTAATACGGCAAATACAGGTAAATTCTCCTCAGACAGAACAATTGAGGATTATGTGCGCGATATTTGGCATTTAGAGAAAGTTAAAGTGGAATTATAATGACTGAACCCGGAAAGAGAGGCTTTCCGGGTTTTCTCGCTTTATAAAGCTGTTTTGAATGCGCAGGTGATTTTGTGAAAATACAAAATTTTATTAAATTTTCAGAGAAAAGCAAGCATAAATATGATACAATGGAACAAAACAAATTGTTTGAGGTGATGTGAGTGAATCTTAATAAAGAAAATATGAAAAAGATGGCACTGCTGATAATTATGGCGATTGTCGTTTATAATGGCGTGAAGCGTATTGATATCGTGTTTGATTTTATCATCAGTATTTTAGGGCTTGTTTTCCCGTTTATTTTGGGCGGCTGCGTAGCCTTTGTACTCAATGTGCCGATGAGTGCTATAGAACATCATATGTTTGACAGGTATAAAGGAAAATATCAGAGATTTGTCGGCAAGATAAAAAGACCGCTGAGTTTTTTAATGTCAGTGATTTTAGTGCTGGGTGTCATTGTGCTTGTTGCGGTATTTATTACACCGCAGCTTGTGGAGACAATCGGCTCTATTTTTAATCAGATTCCGAAGTTTTTCAATCAGGTACAAATTTGGCTTAATGAGCTTATGACAGAGTATAAGTGGGTAGCTGACCAGATTGGCTCTATGGAAATTGACTGGAATTCCATCAGCCGTTCGATTATAGCATTTTTGCAGACAAGTATTACGAATGCTTTTTCATCAACAATGGGCTTTGCTTTTGCTGTCATTAATGGTGTTGTGACATTCTTTCTCGGCTTTGTGTTTGCAATTTACGTTCTTTTTCAGAAAGAAAAATTGTCGGTACAGATTAAAAAGATGTTGTACGCTTATTTAAAAGAATCTCATGCAGATAAGATTGTTGAAGTACTTCATATGACAAATCGTACATTTTCCAGATTTTTATCAGGACAGTGCTGTGAAGCGGTTATTTTGGGAACGTTATTCTTTGTGACACTGACACTTTTTAAAATGCCGTATGCACTCTTAATCAGTGTTGTCATTGCGTTTCTCTCACTTATACCGATTGTCGGTGCTTTTATGGGATGCTTTATCGGAGCCTTGCTTATTTTGATGGTTAATCCGTGGGAGGCCGTCGGATTTGTGGCTATTTTCCTTATATTACAGCAGATAGAAGGTAATTTGATTTATCCGAGAGTTGTCGGAAGTTCTATTGGTTTGCCGGCAATCTGGGTACTCGTGGCTGTAACGGTTGGCGGCAGTGCTTTCGGCATTGTCGGTATGTTAGTTTTTATTCCTCTGACATCCGTTGTTTATGCGCTTTTCAGAGATTGGATGTATAAACGTCTCAGAGAGAGACATGTTCCTAAAGAAAAGTTTGAAAAACGAAATAACAGCAGAAGGTTGGAGAAGTAAGATAAATAACTGGTTAAATTTCAAAAGGAAAAGGAGAAAATCATGGAGAAGAAACTTTTGGACACGGCAGCCGGAAAGTGTTCGGCAGATCTTGTTGTAACCAACGGAAAAATTGTGAACGTTTACACCGGAGAAATTTATGAGGGCGGCGTTGCGGTTTCGGGAGATAAGATTGCAGCAGTCGGCGATGTTGCCTATGCGATTGGGGAAGGCACAAAGGTGATTGATGCCAAAGGCCGGTATATTACACCGGGATTTATTGACGGACATGTGCACCCGGAAAGCTCAAGCCTCGCAATTCGCTCATTTGCAGAACTTGTGCTTAAACACGGTACAACAGTTGTGATGGCGGATATGCATGAGATTGGTGTTGTCGGCGGAATTGAGGCAATTGAAGCGGTGCTTGATGAGAATGAAATAACAGATTTAAAGATTTATTTTGTTGTTCCGTCTCATGTGCCTTTTGCACCGTCTCTTGAGACAAGCGGCGGGGCTTTTGATACCGAGATTATTAAAAAAGCTCTGGCTCGCCCGGATGCTGTAGGCTTATCGGAATGTGTAGGGCCGTATATTACGAATCGTTTCTCTGATTTGCTGCAGTCTATGGATTATGCGCTGTCACAGGGAAAATCACTTCAAGGACATCTTCCGGATATGGAGGGGCCTGAGCTTAACACATGTATTGCTGCAGGTGTATCTACAGACCACGAATCTCTTGGCGCCGAGGATGCTGTGGCAAGACTCAGAGCAGGCTGCCATCTTATGATTCGAGAGGGAAGTGCTGCGAGAAATTTCCGTGATTGCATTAAACCGATTGTTGAAAATCATTTGGACACATCAAGAGTCAGCATTATAACTGATGATTTACATACAGTTGATGCAGTAAAATTCGGACATTTGGATGCTTCTGTACGCACTGCGCTTGAATGTGGCGTTGATTTTGTAACTGCAATTCAGATGGTGACTTTAAATGCGGCAAGAGCCTTTGGCCTTGACGGAGAAATCGGCGGTCTTGCACCGGGGCGCCGTGCGGACATTAATCTTACAACAGGTGCGGATGATTTTAAAGTTGAGACTGTTATCAGCGGCGGAAAGCTTGTTACAGAGGATGGTAAGCTTCTTGTTTCTTATCCGAAGGCAGACCATGAATCATGTCTTTTGAATACAGTTACACTTAAAAATCCTATCACACCGGACAGCTTTAAAATTTATGCGCCAGAAGGGGCAAAAAAAGTGCGCGTGAAGGTGATGGATACATTACCGTTTATTCCGATTACAACAGGCAGAGAAGTTGTTTTGGATGTTAAGGACGGTGTCGTTTCGTGTGATGTTGACCAGGATGTGCTTTATATTGCACAGGTTGAGCGTTACGGAAAGAACGGCAATATCGGAAAAGCCTTTATGGGCGGTTTTAACTTGAAATGCGGTGCAATCGCATCTTCTGTAGGTCATGATAATCACAATATTATCGTTATGGGTACAAATTTCGAGGATATGGCGGTTGCGGTTAATCGTGTTGCTTCACTTACAGGCGGTCAGGTTGTCGTTAAGGATGGTGAGATTGCAGCAGAAGTTGCGTATCCTGTTTGCGGTCTTTTGTCAGATTTGTCTGCGGAAGAATTGGCAGCTAAAAAGCAGGAGATGAATGAAGTGATTCACGCGATGGGCTCTAATATTCCTATTCCATTTATGTTCCTGTCATTTATTTGCCTTGCGGCGATTCCGTCTTATGCGGTAACAGACCATGGATTTATTGATGTGCTTGCACAAAAGATTGTTGACCCGGTGACAGAGGTTGTAGAATAAGAGGTGTTTTTAAGTGTCACAGATTTTGTTAAAAAATGGTTATATTGTGTCGATGAACGCGGACAGTCAGGTGTTTGACGGAGGCAGTGTTCTTGTTGAAAATGATAAAATTATTGCAGTCGGCGAGGTCGATGAACGGCTTGTAAAGCCGGATGCTGAGGTTGTAGACCTTCACGGAAAATATGTACTTCCGGGCTTTGTAAATACGCATGTGCATACATCGCAGCAAATCAGCCGCGGTGTCGGAGACGATGTTGATTTTATAACTTGGCTTCATAAACGTATGTGGCCGTTTGAAAGCAATATGACAGAGGAAGATTCCTATATATCGACATTGATGTGCTGTCTTGAGTTAATTAAATCCGGTGTGACATCATTTGCAGAGCCGGGCGGTCAGTTTGTCAGTGGTATGTGCCGTGGTGTTGCAGAAGCGGGTATCAGAGGCAAACTTGCCAAATCAGTCATGGACTGCGGCGATGGACTGCCTGAAATCTGGAATAAGACAGCGGACGAGGAATTAGAGGCTCAGCTGATTGATTTTGAAAAATATCATAATACGGCAGATGGCAGAGTACAGGTTTGGTTTGGACTTCGCACAATTTTTAATAATACAGATGATGTGATTGTCAGAACAAAAGAATTAGCGGATAAATACGGTGTCGGCGTTCATATGCATGTGGCAGAGGCAAAAAGTGAAATCGAGTATACACAGCAAGTCTATGGAGAACCGACAGTGACGCACTTAAACCGTCTGGGCGTATTAGATAAGAACCTTCTTGCAGTACATACGGTGTGGCTGACAAACGAGGAGGTTAAGCTTTTTAAGAAGTATGATGTAAAAGTTTCACATAATCCGGCATCAGCGATGCGTGTGCTTGGATTTGCAAAAATTCCAAGAATGCTCGATGAGGGTATTTGCGTTTCAATCGGTACAGATGGCGCATCTTCAAGCAATCGTATGGATATTGTCGATGAGATGTGGCTGACATCGTTAATTCATAAAGGCTGGCGGTTGGATTCCACAGTTGTGCCGTCAGAGGCAATTCTTAAAATGGCGACAATCAACGGTGCAAGAGCGCTGTTGGATGATAAAGTCTATGGAAGTGTTGAAGTTGGCAAAAAAGCTGATTTGATTATCATTAACCCATTTGGACCGTCCATGATGCCTGTCAATGATAAGATTGCTTCTTTAGTGACAGCGATGCATTCTTCAAATATAGAGAGCAGTATGTGCGATGGTAAGTGGATTATGAGAGACCGAAAGGTATTGACACTGGATGAGGAAGCCATAGTGAAGGCGGCGTGCGAGCATGCGGACGCAATTTATAAGAGAGCAGGTATTGTGCTTCCGGATAGATTTCCGGTTGTGAACTGTAAAAGGTAGATGAGAAAACGCTCTGTCGAACGGCATAAATGCCGTCTGACAGAGCGTTATTTTATGTACGTGCGTAACCTCTGAGACCAACATACGGAATGTACTGCTGGAGTGTTTTTTGAAATTGAACCATCTCGGCTTTGCTGTAGCTTGAGAAGACAGGCATGATAATGTCTTCGCTTTCGACATATGGCTGGAGATAATAAGCCTTTGCGCCGTAAAGCCACTGACCGATGGCTTCGATATCGGCGGCTGAGTGAAGCTCGCGCACGACGGTAGTTCTGAACTCATAATCAACATTGCTGTCTTTTAAAATATCGACGGACAGCTTGATGCGCGTTAAATCGAGGTTTGGACAGCCGGCATCTTTGGCGTAATTCGCCTGTGCGCCTTTAATATCCATGGCAACGTAGTCTAACAGACTGTCTTTTAATAAGTGGTCCAAATGTGTCGGGTCATAGCCGTTAGTGTCCAGCTTGATTTTGTAGCCCATTGCTTTTAATTCTCTTATAAAATCGCCCAAGTCCTCTTGAAGCAGCGGTTCTCCTCCGGTAATGCAGACACCCTCCAAAGCGACCTTTCTGCGTGAAAGAAATTCTAAAACATCTTCGACAGGCAGTGAGGGAAGCTTCTCGTGATGTACGACAAGTGAGCGATTGTGACAGAATGGACAGCAAAAATCACAGCCGCCGGTAAAAAGCGTGGCCGCGACAAGGCCGGGATAATCTGTCAGAGTTGTATTGGCTAAGCCTTTAATATCCATAATAAAAACGCCTCATTTCTTTTGTAATAATATCCGAATCGTGTGCAGCAGTTATATATGCAAACACCTATACTGATTTTATTTTAGCATAGCCGGGCTGAATTTGCCAGTGGAAAAACAGGGATAAATCGAGTATAATAAATAGCAGTACATTGTGTTATGAGTGCTGCCGACAGGCTGCAATGGAGGAAAATATGAGGCTTCAATATACAGAGGATGAGAAATTTATGAAGGAGGCGCTGCGGCAGGCAAAAAAAGCAGCCGAAATTGATGAGGTGCCTATTGGATGTGTCATTGTTTATGAGGGGAAAATTATTGCGCGCGGCTATAATCAGAGAAATAAAAAGGGAAGTACACTTGCGCATGCCGAAATACTGGCAATTCAAAAAGCGAGTAAAGCGCTTGGCGATTGGCGGCTGGAAGGCTGCACGATGTATGTGACATTAGAGCCTTGCCCGATGTGTGCCGGGGCGATTGTGCAGGCAAGGATGGATAAGGTTGTTATCGGCGCGATGAATAGTAAGGCGGGCTGTGCCGGCTCTGTCACGAATCTTTTGCAGATGGAGGGCTTTAATCATCGGGTTGTCATAGAGCAGGGGGTTCTCGGCGATACCTGTTCATCAATGCTCAGTGATTTTTTCAGGGCGCTTCGCGAGAAAAAGGCCGCAAAAAAGAAGGCTGCAGCGATTGACATTCAATAAATATGGGTATATAATAAATATATTACTTGGATATCGCGGGGTGGAGCAGTCTGGTAGCTCGTCGGGCTCATAACCCGAAGGTCGTTGGTTCAAATCCTTCCCCCGCAACTAAAAGAAGTTCTTTTTAGGAGAGCTTCTTTTTATTTTGCAGTGTTTGGCTTAAAAAGTCAGCAAACCGGTGATGGTCTGCTTCTGTAAAGTGGACGCCGTCGAAGGTCAACGTAAGATTTAAGCTTCTTGTATCGGCGAAAAGAATGTGAAGCTTTTGTGCGAGAGCCTGATATTTGCTGGCGAGAACAGCAGCTTCGTTAATGAGCTGTTCAGATTGCACCCATTCTCCGCGGTTCATTTGCGGCACTGTCAGGATAATATATTTACATTGAGGGGGAATCGGCGTTAAGAAGGCTTCCATTTTGGCGGCAGTGTCTTTGGCAGAAAGGCCTTGAAGTAAATCATTTGTGCCAAGCATTATAATTAGAATATCAACCGGTGCGTATTGCTGAACAAGCCGGGCGGCAGAGATGTCATGCGGAACAGACCGGCCGCAGAGCCCGGCATTGATAATTTCCCAGCCTGTTTTATGGGCTAAAAGGTCTGTCCAACGGTTCTTGGAATCGTATCTTTCGCCAAAGAAGCTTCTTGGGTCGAAGCCATAAGTGTTGGAATCGCCAAAGCATAAAACTTTCATGTAATCATCTCCTTACGGGGGAATTATAACATATCGCAGAAAAAAGTAAAAGACATGAAAGGATATGGCGTCTTTTATAGGAAAGCCTTGACTTTTAAGTATGGAATGTTGTATAATAATTAAGCTTGCTAATATGGCTCAGTCGGTAGAGCGACGCACTCGTAATGCGTAGGTCGGGGGTTCGATTCCCCCTATTAGCTTTTACAGAAAAGTCAGTAAAATCAACGCTTTCAGAGATTCTAAAAGCAAAAAAGAAACCGTCCAAAAGGGCGGTTTTTTTATGCTCATTTTTAGAAAAGTCAAACAACAAAAAAGCCCGAGAGGGAGGAACGGGCTTTTAAAAAGAGGAAACATATGAAAAAAATTCAATTAAGTTTTACAAGTATTAATATACAAAACATCTGTGAAGTAAATGGGAACAAATTGTGAAAGATTGGTGAAAAAAACGCCCAAAACACTGAAAACTCAATGCTTTAGGCGCTGCCTCAGCAGATAACGGGAATCGAACCCGCCTCTCCAGCTTGGGAAGCTGGCATACTACCGATGTACTATATCTGCGAATAAATTTATTATAGCACTAAAGTAGTGTGATGTAAATACGATAAATAACCGGATTCAAAATGTTTGATTTGAATCCGGTTATTGATATACAGTCTTCTGTTCTCGCGAAGACTTTTCAGATTTGGTGGGGTGTCAGCCGCAGTCGCTGTATCGATGACTTTGGCTGACAAAAATACTTCTTTGATTTAAGCGAAGTATTCGCGGAAAAAATCCGCTATGAATTTATTTTAACATTAAGAGGGGGTTAATGTTAAAAACGAAAATTAGCAATTTTTTAGGATAAATCCTAAAAGTACAGATTGAAGCTCTTTCGGAGCCTCCAAAATTGCCACATGGCCACAGTCCGGTAAAAGTACATATTCCGAAGATGGAATACGGTCTGCCAGTATCTGTGAAAATTTTGGCTTTTTGAGAATATCATCCTGACCGCAAATAATTAATGCAGGACAGCTGATTTTACATAATTCATCCGTCATATAGACATCCTGGGCAAAAGTATCGTAAAGAATTTTTTGTCCGGTATAGTAGTCTTCAGGAAAATTTTTAAAAAGTTTTGCACGTTCTTCCAGCATTTCTTTGTTTTTGGCGACAAATTTTGGGCCGTAAATGCTTGGCAACATGCCCCAGAAGAATTTTTCCCCGTCTTTCGTATCTGCCAGTGTTTTCCAGCTTAGAACAAAATTTTTCAAAACCTCATCAAGTTCGCTGACCGAGTCAATAACAGAAATACTTTTTGTCATTTCCGGGAACAAGGCTGCAAATTTCATAGCGACTTCGCCGCCGTATGAGGTGCCGATAAGATGGATTTTTTCAACGCCTAAAAATTCGTATAGGGCTTTAGCTTCAGTGGCATGTTCTTCAAAAGTGTATGGACCATCCGGTTTCTCGGATTTTAGCTGACCTTTAAAATCATGAAGAATGATTTTAAAACCGAATTTTTCAAAAATAGGGTAGATTAAAGACCAGCTTGAAGTTGAAGCCATAACACCGTTGAGAAAAGCAACGGCCTCTTTACCTTCTGGATTTCCTTTGATTTCATAAAAAAGGGATACATCATTGACTGTAAATTCACTCATTTCTGGCGCCTCCTTCCAGTATTTAAAAATTTATCATGTATCATTCGAAAAAATTTGAAATCAGGCTTTTGGCGGCATAACTGTAGCAAAGCCTGTAATTACTGTATCACCATTTTGGTTTTTTACAACTGTTTCTAATTTAAGACGGTTCTTTTCTTCATTTCTCTCAACGACTGTACAAACAGCAGTTACAGTGTCGTTAATGTAAACAGGCTTTGTGAATCTAAGCTCTTGTCCCATGTAAATTGTTCCAGGACCCGGAAGCTGAGTACCAAGTACAGTAGAGATAAAACCGGCGGATAACATGCCGTGTGCAATACGGCGTCCAAACATGCTCTTTTCAGCTTCTACAGCATTGATATGTGCAGGATTGAAGTCTCCGCTGTAACCGGCAAATAATGTAATATCAGCATCTGTAACTGTTTTAGTAAAAGTAGAAACATCACCAATCTTAATTTCGTTAATTGTAAGACCCTTCATTTTGTATACCTCTTTCTTTCCTCTGAATTTTATACATTCATAATCTAATTATTTGTGGGAGTGTGTGTGGAACACAAAATCGAATCACCATTCATGTTGATACCATAATAACTGACGGAGCATTCAAGTGTCAAGAAAGAAATTTAAGAAAAATACACAAAAAAAGACGACATAAATGGTGCAATATGCTGATTATGTCTTTAAATAACATAAAATATTGACAAAACAGTGACAATATCTTATATTGATACCAACACATGAATCGCCATTCGGTTTTGCGGCGAACGACAATAACATACCGTTTTTATAAATGAAAAGGTGTTTGGGATGTCCAAAGCCCGTCGAAATTTAGTATGAAAGAGAAAAATATCACAGAGAGGAGAAAAATTAAATGAATAAACCGAATGTTGGAATTGTAGGCATAGGTATTTACTTGCCTGAAAAGAAGATGACAGCGAAAGAAGTATCAGAAGCAACAAATGGTACATGGAGTGAGGAGGCTGTGATTAACAAATTAGGAATTGTTGAGAAATATGTCGCTTCAGATCAGCCTTGCGATGGTACTCAGGAGATGGGAGCTCTGGCAGCGCTGGATTGTCTTAAAAACACAGGTGTTAATCCGTTAGAGATTGATGCTATTCTCTGTATTACAGAAGAATGGAAGGAATATCCGCTGACAACCTCCGCGTGTTATGTACAGGACAGAATCGGTGCGAAAAATGCCTGGGGTATTGATGTACAAAATCGTTGCTGTACAGCAGTTGCTGCGATGAAAATGGCCAAGGACATCTTAATTGCTGATGATGAGATTGATACAGTCTTAGTTTGTGGAGGCTATAGAAACTGTGACCTTATCGACTATACAGATAAAGATGTTTCATTCATGTTTAATCTTGGCGCAGGCGGCGGCGCAATTTTATTGAAAAAAGGATATAACAAGAACTTGCTTCTTGGAACACATTTAATGAGTGATGGCTCTGTCGTACATACATGCGGCGGAAAAATCGGTGGTATGGTAAATCCGGTGACAGCTGAAACAATTAATGAGATGAATAAGCTTCGCTTAATGGATGCACCAAAAATGAAAGGTCTTTTAAATACAGTATCAATGCCAAATTGGATGCATTGTATTGACGAGGCTTTGAGAAAATCCGGTATGACCCGGGAGGATTTGGGTTATTTGGATATTTTACATATTAAGCGTTCAGGACATTTGGGAATGCTTAAAGACCTTGGCATGACAGAGGACCAGAGTATTTATCTTGAAAATTATGGACATATCGGTCAGATTGACCAGATTCTTTCTCTTAAACTTGCACTTGAAGAAGGCAAGGTAAAAGACGGTACTGTTGTTGCTATGATTGCTGCTGGTATTGGATATACATGGGCGGCAAATATTATTAAATGGGGGGATGCTTAGTGGGTACGCTGCTGCAGGTATTACTGCGGAGTCTTGAAACCGGTGCGATTTATGCACTGGCAACATTGGGAATTATTATTGTATTCCGAACAAATTTTATGATTAACTTTGCCCAGGGAACAATGGGTATGTTTGGTGCATTTATTGTCACTGTGCTATTTTCAAAAATGAATCTTCCGCTTGTGCTTTCTATAGCTCTTGGAATTGTTGCCGGAATAGTGATTGGTTTTGTTGTGGATTTTGTGATTATCCGGAGAACCAAAAAAGTAAGTGCGACCGGAAAAGAAATTATTACACTTGGAATGATGATGATATTCCTTGGAATTACACCGATGATTTTTGGTGTAGAGCCTTTAAGACTTCCGAAATTAATTGAAACCGGAGATATTGCGTTTTTAGGTGCAAGTATCTCTTTAAACAGTTTGTTTAACATTGTTTTTGGACTTGCATTGACGATTATTTTGTTTGTCGTTCTTCAGAAAACAAAGCTCGGACTTGCAATCCGTACAACAGCATCCAGCGAACGTACAGCCAGATTAATGGGTGTGCCGACAAAGAAGGTAACTTTGTTTGCATGGGCGCTTGCGATGGTGCTCGGTACGCTTGCGGGCGTGATGATTGCACCGGCAACATCGGTGACACCAAACCTTATGGACAGCGTTCAGGTCAATGCGTTTATCGCCTGTGTACTTGGCGGTTTTCAGACATTTTATGGTCCGGTTATCGGGGCATATATTATTGCGATTGTGAATAATCTTCTTGCTCTGTATGTATCTTCGGTTTGGGGACAGCAGATTTTATATCTTTTGATTATTGTTTTCATCGTATTCAGACCGGTTGGCCTTGTCGGCAAAAAGATTACAAAGAAAGTTTAAGAGGGAGAAAATATGGAAAAGAAAAATATATTCAAAAAAATATGGCTAAATCATTATTTCCGTTTTATCCTTTTTGGACTTGTGCTGTCAACGCTGCCGACACTTGTATCCGCAGGTGTTCTTAAAACTTCGATGATGGGTATTATCGGCGGTGCGCTTATATTTGCGATGGCGGCACTCGGACTGAATTTGCTTCTTGGATATTCGGGGTTAATTTCCCTTGGAACAGCCGGCTTTATGGGACTTGGCGCCTACATCAGTGCTTATGTGACTGTGGATCTTCAGCTTCCGTGGGAACTTGGTATTATACTTGCGATTGCCATTCCGGCAGTATTCGGTGTGCTTATCGGACTTGCATCACTGCGTATGTCAGGACTTTATCTTGGTATTGTGACACTTTGTGTTTCGGAAATACTGCGTAAGACATTTGATGAGCTTGTACCTATTACAGGCGGATTTGCAGGAAAGAAGGCAGACTATCCGACACTTTTCGGTGTGATTAGGTTAGACCAGCCGGGAACCTATATTGTTTTGGCAGTTGTGCTTGTGCTTTTGATGATGCTGACATGGAATCTTGTTCACGGACAGATGGGCCGTGCGCTTCATGCGATGAGAGGAAGTCAGGTAGCGGCACAGGCGATGGGTATTTCACTTTTGAAATATCGCCTGGTTGCATTTGCGCTCGCGACAGTTTATGCATCACTTGCGGGTGCTATGTATGTTCATTTTATTAATTTCGTATATCCTTCAACATGGATTTTGCCGATTTCTTTAAATATTCTTGCAATGATTGTTATCGGCGGACTCAGAAGTATTTACGGAACAGTGCTTGGTGCAATGATTGTCTACTCATTGCCGGACGTTTTGCTCAAGCGTATTCCTGTAGTGGGAAATATTAACGGATTTTCATATGTTGTATCCGGTGTACTTATTATTCTTGTCATCATGTTCTATCCGGGCGGCATTGTACGAATTTTTAATGATATTAAAAAATTATTTTATAAGCTTATAGGTAAAAAAGAACTGAAAGGAGAGAAGGCCGATGAGTAATAATCAATTGAATCATGATGAAGTGCTGCGTGTGTCCAATCTTTCTATTCAGTTTGGCGGACTTAAAGCAGTAGACGGTCTGAATTTTTCAATCAACGATAAAGAAATTTTCGGATTAATCGGACCAAACGGCGCCGGAAAAACAACAGTGTTTAACTGTATTACGCAGTTTTACACACCGAATACCGGCGAAGTATGGTTTAAAAACAAAAATGGCGAGGTTGAAAATCTTGTCGGACAGAAGGTACATACGATTATTAACAAAGGTCTTGTGCGTACTTTCCAAAATGTCGAGCTTATTCCTGAGCTTTCAATCATTGATAACGTTTTGATTGGCGGTCATATTAAATTTAAATCAAGTATTTTCAGCCAGGCATTAAAGCTTCCTAAGGCTCGGAAGGAAGAACGCGAAATGCGAAAAAAAGCAATGGAAGTTTTAGAATTTATGGGGATTGCCGATATGAGTGACGCACTTTGCGGCGGGCTGCCATACGGTATCCGCAAAAAAGTGGAGATGGCACGTACGTTGATGTGTGACCCGAAGCTGATTATTCTTGATGAGCCGGCAGCAGGATTAAATGATGTGGAAACACAGCAGCTAGCAGAAAGCATTTATCAGGTCAGAGACAAATACAATTGCACAATACTTCTTGTTGAGCATGATATGCGCCTTGTTATGAGTATTTGTGACCGCATTTGCGCAATTTCATTTGGAAAATTCCTTGCATGCGGAACACCTGAAGAAATTCAAAATAATAAACAGGTGCAGGAAGCTTACTTGGGAGAGGAGGAAAAAGATGAGTAAAAAAACAATTCTTTCCCTCCGGGGGCTGAAGGTAAAGTATGGGCCTATTGAGGCATTAAAAGGTATCAACATTGATGTTGAGGAAGGTACTGTTGTAGCACTTTTGGGTGCCAACGGTGCTGGAAAAACAACAACGCTTCAGACGATTTCAGGACTTGTCGGCGCGGCTGAAGGAAAAATCATTTATGACGGCAAAGACATTACAAATATGGAAGCTGAAAAGATTACTTCTATTGGTATAGCCCAGTCACCTGAGGGACGTCAGATTTTTGCAGACTTGACAGTTGCCGAAAACTTGAAGGTAGGTGCCTTTACGGTTAAAAGCAAAAAGAAAATCGCAGAGTCACTTGAGCGTGTACATCGCCTGTTCCCTCTGCTTAAAGAAAGAGAAAAGCAAATTGCGGGAACGTTATCCGGTGGCGAGCTTCAGATGTTAGCCATTGCAAGGGCGCTTATGGCAGACCCAAAGGTGCTTTTGCTTGATGAACCTTCACTTGGTTTGGCACCGTTAATTGTTCAAAATATCTTTTCTATTATTAATGAAATAAAAAAAGAGGGAACAACGGTTGTCATTGTTGAGCAGAATGCATTGCAGACATTAAAAATTGCAGACTATGGATATGTATTAGAGCTTGGGGAGATAAATATCAGTGGTCCGGCAAATGAATTGATTAAAGATGAACGGCTTGTAGAAGCGTATCTTGGGACAAAATAAAATTGAGGAGGATATATTTATGAAAAAAAGATTAGTAGCATTAGCGTTGGCAGCTGTGATGGCGTTATCAGCAACAGCTTGCGGAAATAAAACAGATAAAGAAACAGGTGGTGCATCATCAAATGAACCTGTGGCAGCAGTTCAGGGTGTTACAGATACTGAAATTATTGTAGCAAACAATGCAGCAACTTCCGGTGCTTATGCACCTGTAGGTGTACCGTTTAATGCAGGTATTGAAGCTTATTTTAAAATGATTAATGATGACGGCGGTGTAGACGGCAGAAAAATTACTTTCCTTCACAAGGACGATGAGTTTGACCCGATTAAAGGTAAATCTTATCTCCAGGAAATGGTGCAGGATGAAAAAGTATTTGCAATCGTTGGTCATTTTGGAACACCTGTTGTAGCAGCAACAATTGATGACCTTAAGGGCTACGGTATTCCGTCTGTATATTTTGCAACAGGTATCGGTCAGCTTTACGCAGAAAATGCAAAGACAAATGAAGAAGGCTACAATATTTTCCCTGTTCAGCCGATTTATACAACAGAGGGACGTATTATGGCTGCCCGTGGTGTCGGTACATTTGATGCGAAAAAAATCGGTATAATTTATACATCTGATGATGCCGGTATGGATATGCTTAAAGGTGCAGAAGCACAGTGTAAAGAAATGAATCTTGAGCTTGTTTCACAGCAGGTGGCACCTGGTGCGGCTGATGTTTCAGCGGCTGTGACAGCAATTAAAAATGAAAATGTTGATTTTGTAATTGTTGGTGCGATTCAGGCAACAATGCCGACAATTGTTAAAGAGATGGCAGCACAGGGAATGACTATTCCTGCAATCACAACTTACGTAAATGTATCTCCTGCGATTTCCGAACAGGTTGCGGCAGACATTGAAGGCAAATTTGATGTTTACGGCAATGGCTGGGTTTCTTATGAAGAAGAACGCGCGGATAATCTTGCTTTATATCAGCAGTATATTTCTGAAGAATATGCAATGAATGCTTATGCACAGACAGGATGGATTGCTGCACACTTTTTCACAGAAGGTTTAAAGAGACTTGAAGGTAAAGAAGTGACATGGGAAACTTACATGAAAGCACTTGAAGAAGGCCCGATTCAGAATCCGTTCGGCGGCGAAATTGATTTTTCAAACGGTAAGAGACTTGGAACACAGGAGATGAACCTCTCCAAGATTGCTTCAGGAGAAGCAACAGGTTGGGAACTTGTAGATGGTCTTCAGAGTATCGAGAGTCTTCTTGCAAAATAATTAAACTAAACAAACAAAACTAGACATATATCAATAAAAAATTCCGGGTCATGTGTGATAGGCACATGACCTGAAAAAATATTATTTTAGACAATCGGAGGTGTATTGGGTTGGATTATTCGTCAAAATTAATTACAGTTGAAGAAGCGCTCTCTAAAGTAAAATCCGGAGATGTAATTGTTACAGGACTCGGAGCGGCGGAGGCCGGTGCTTTTATGGGACAGCTGCATACAATTGCGGACCGTGTAAAAGATGTGATGGTGACAAACTGTCTTCCGACACATCCGTCAAAAATATATGAACCCGAATACAAAGACATTTTTGAGGTTGAAGGATGGTTTTATGCACCGGCATTAAGAAAAGCGCATGCTCAGGGCAATATGTCTTTTATGCCAAATCATTTGCATTTGGCTGCGAGCAAAAGACTGTTTCATGTAAAACCGGATATTTATGTAGGTGCGGCAACGATGCCGGATAAACATGGCTATGTATCGTTATCCTTATCAAATACTTATGAGAAAAGAATGATTGAACAGGCCAAGCTTGTTATTCTGGAAATTAATCCTAATATGCCGTATACATTTGGAGATCTTCAGGTGCCGGTGAGTGATGTGGATTATATGGTTGAGGTTGATTATCAGCCGCCTGAAATTCCGGATGCACCGTGCTCGGAAAAGGATAAAATTATCGGAAAATATATTGCTGATCTGGTTCCTGATGGCGCATGTATTCAGTTGGGAATTGGCGGCATTCCAAATGCAGTTGCCGATGCATTGCAAGTCAAAAATGATCTTGGAATTCATACAGAAATGTTGACAACAGGAATGATGAAGCTGGCTAAAATGGGTGTTGTTACAGGTAAGAATAAGCAGTTTGAAAAGGGCAAAATTGTGACAACATTTGCTATGGGAACGAAAGAACTGTATGAGTTTATGGATATGAATCCGGCGATTGCAATTATGGACGGAGCATGGACGAATGATCCATATACAATTGCGCGCAATGATAATCAGATTTCTATTAATACAACTTTGGAAGTTGATTTTACAGGTCAGTGTGCTTCGGAATCCTTAGGTTCAAAACAGTTTTCAGGAACAGGCGGCCAGGCAGATACGGCGATTGGCGCTCAAATGTCAAAAAATGGTAAAAGTATTATTGCATTATATTCAACAACGATGGTCAAAGGACCGGATGGCGTTAAGAGAGAGGTTTCAAAAATTGTTCCTCAGCTTATGCTTGGTGCAACAGTATCACTTTCAAGAAATGATGTCGATATTGTCGTTACAGAGCATGGCGTTGCACATCTTCGCGGTACAAGTATTCGTGAAAGAGTTGAGAAGCTGATTGCGATCGCTGATCCGAAATTCAGAGATGAGCTTTGGGAGCAGGCTTTTGATACGGGAATTCTAGGCCGTAGGAGGTAGATGATGGCTAAGTTTTTATTTCAAGATAAAAATATCTATTATGAAGTCTACGGAGAAGGTGAACCAATTCTCATTTTAAATGGGATTATGATGAACTGTGCGAGCTGGAAGGAGTTTATAGAACCGTTTAGTGCAAATAATCAGTTGATTTTGCTGGACATGCTGGATCAGGGGAAATCGGATAAGATGGATGCGCCTTTTTCGCAGAAGCTTCAGGTTGAAGTCGTGAAGGCGCTGCTTGAACATTTGGCTATAGAAAAGGTAAATCTTATCGGAATTTCTTATGGCGGCGAGGTTGCATTGCAGTTTGCGGTAAAATATTCCGAATGTTTAAACAGGCTTGTGCTTTTTAATACGACAGCATGTACAGGACCTTGGCTCGGCGACATCGGCAATGGTTGGAACTGTGCATCGGATAATCCGCTGGCATACTATTTTTCTACAATTCCGGTAATCTATTCCCCGGTATTTTACAGAGAACATAATGAATGGATGCAGGCAAGAAAAGAGGTTCTTCAGAATGTATTTTCGGACCGGGCGTTTATTGAGTCTATGATTCGTCTGACAAATAGTGCGGCAGATTACAATGTCTTGAATCAGCTTGGCGATATTCGTGTGCAAACGCTTGTTGTTTCGTGCAGTGAGGATTATCTGACTCCGGTTGAGGAACAAAAAAGAATTGCTCAGGGGATTCCGGATTGTGAATACATCGTTATTCCGAATTGCGGTCATGCTTCAATGTATGAAAAGCCAATGCTTTTTACAGCACTTGCTTTAGGTTTTATTAATTGCTCAAAAGGACATTTTAATATTGTATAAAGAGAGATTTCTTTTGCATTTCTTTTGACTATGGTATAGAATAAAATAAGTATAAAATGTTAAAAGAGGGCAGGCAATTATAGTCTGCCCCGGCTTTTTACTTTTGTCAGAGAAAGAGATGTGGAAAGAATGAATAATGATTTAATTAATATGCCAAGAACAAAACGTGGCTTAGCTACGCTGAATAATATTTTGAGCGCTGCGGCTCAGGTGTTTTATGAAAAAGGGTACCACTCAGCGTCGATTAATGAAATTACAAGGGTTGCAGGGGTAGCCTCGGGAACCTTCTACACTTATTTTGAAAGCAAGTATGATTTGTATAAGTTTTTGCTGCTTCAATGCAGTCATACAATTCGAAAAAATCTGAGTACAATGGTTAAGAAGTGTCAGACACGTTTGGAAATAGAAGAAGAAGGTATGAGAGCGTGGTTGGAGTTTGCCATGGAAAATCAATATATGTATCATATTATATGGGAGTCAATGTATGTAGATTATAATCTTTTTGAGTCCTATTACGTGACTTTTCAAAAGTCCTATAAAAAGGGTCTGGATGCAGCAAAGGCGGCCGGGGAAATTGCGGAAGATATTGATACAGAGGTATTGGCATATACACTTATGGGAGCATCGAATTTCCTTGGCTTAAATTGGTGCTTATTTAAAAATGATGCTTCCTTGATTGACCATGTAACAGAGCAGTTTATGAAAATTATTCGTGGTGAAGCGTTTGTTCAGACAACTAAAAAGAAAAATATTAGACAAAATACAGAAACGGATGAATCTGCAGAGAGGAAATTCAGATTCCGTGTAACTGTAGATAATCCGGGAGAGGATTTATAAGGATAATATAATGATAGAGCATAAAAGTGTTCAAACATCAAGATTAAAAACGGCGTACTATCATGGCGGGACTAATGGAAAACAGAAGCTTATGCTGATTCATGGCAATTGTTCTTCGTCGGTTTTTTATTTAAAGCTTATGGAAAGGCTGGAAAATGACTTTGAGATTGTTGCGCCGGATTTAAGATGCTTCGGGGATTCGGAAGCGCTTTTTGTAGATGCGACAAGAGGCCTTCGCGACTGGAGTGATGATATACACGAATTGGTTTGCGCCTTGCACTGGGAAAGCTTTATTATTTGCGGATGGTCTATGGGCGGTGGAGTTGCAATGCAGTATGCTATTGATTACAGCGAATATTTGGACGGGATTATTCTTGAAGCGCCGCTTTCTCCGTTTGGCTTTGGCGGTACTTATGATAAGGATGGAAAAAAACTGATGCCGTCAGGTCTTGGAAGCGGCGGTGGATGTGCAAATGTTCAGCTTGTTAAGAGTCTTTTGGATGGAGACAGAGAGTTTTTCAGGACATTGCTTAAAAATTCTTATGTAGTTCAAGGATGTGCTATCGATGCGGCTTGGGAGGAAAAGCTGGTGGATGGCATTGGTTCGACAAAGGTTGGCGATGGGATGTATCCGGGAGATTTTTCTGAAACAGAGGCCTGGCCTGGCGTTGGTGCAGGCACAAAAGGTGTTTGTAATACAATGGCGCCGGATTATTGCAATTTATCTGCACTCGCGGATATTGAAAATAAGTGCAAAATCGCATGGATTAGAGGTACTGGGGACTTGGTTGTGTCAGATAACAGTATGTGCGATTTTGGACAGCTTGGACTTTTGGGAATTGTTCCGGGATGGCCGGGGATGGAAAGTTTTCCGCCACAGCCGATGGTGTCCCAAATGCGATATGTGCTTGAAAAGTATGCCGATAACGGCGGTGTATATCAAGAGTTTGTCCTGGAAAATTCAGGTCATGGATGTCATATTGACAATGAGGAAAAGTTTGCACAGATTATAAAAACATTTTTTTAAAATACAATAAGTGAATTAAAAGGAGAGAAAAATCATGGATTTCGCATTGGATAAGAAACATGAGATGGTCAGAACTCTGTACAGAGATTTTGCAGAGAACGAAGTAAAGCCTCTCGCACAGGAAGTTGATGAAACAGAAGCATTTCCGGTTGAAACAGTTGAAAAGATGGCTAAATACGGTTTCCTTGGTATTCCTGTACCAAAGGAATACGGCGGACAGGGCTGTGACCCGTTAGCATACGTTATGTGTGTTGAGGAGTTAGCAAAAGTTTGCGGTACAACAGCAGTTATCGTATCTGCACATACATCTTTATGCATCGACCCAATCATGACATACGGTACAGAAGAACAGAAACAGAAATATGTTCCGAAGTTAGCTTCCGGTGAATGGTTAGGTGCTTTCGGTTTAACAGAGCCGGGCGCTGGTACAGATGCACAGGGACAGCAGACAAAGGCTGTTTTAGACGGTGACGAGTGGGTATTAAACGGTTCTAAGTGCTTTATCACAAACGGTAAGCAGGCTCATGTTTATATCGTTATCGCTGTAACAGGCATTATTGAAAAACGTGGCAGAAAGATGAAAGAAATTTCTGCATTTATCGTTGAGAAGGATACACCGGGATTCACATTCGGTACAAAAGAAAAGAAGATGGGTATCCGCGGTTCATCTACATATGAATTAATCTTCACAGACTGCCGTATTCCAAAGGAAAACTTACTCGGACAAAAGGGCAAGGGCTTTAATATTGCAATGCATACACTTGACGGCGGCCGTATCGGTATCGCAGCTCAGGCACTTGGTCTTGCAGAAGGCGCTCTTGAAAGAACAGTAGAGTATGTTAAGGAAAGAAAGCAGTTCGGACGTTCTATCGGACAGTTCCAGAATACACAGTTCCAGTTAGCAGACATGGCTACAAAGGTAGAGGCTGCCAAGAACTTAGTTTACAAAGCAGCAATGGCTAAGGCAACACAGAAGGTATATAGTGTTGAGGCAGCAATGGCTAAGTTATACGCAGCAGAAGTTGCCATGGAAGTGACAACAAAGGCTGTACAGTTACATGGCGGTTACGGCTACATCAGAGAGTACGATGTAGAGCGTATGATGAGAGATGCGAAGATTACAGAAATCTACGAAGGAACATCAGAAGTTCAGCGTATGGTTATTTCTGGAAACTTATTGAAATAAATAGGAGGTACGAACCGTGAAGATAGTTGTTTGTGTAAAACAGGTACCAGATACAAAAGGCGGAGTTCAGTTTAACCCGGATGGTACACTTAACAGAGCTGCAATGCTTGCAATCATGAACCCGGATGACAAGGCAGGCTTAGAGGCAGCATTAAGATTAAAAGATGAATATGGCGCAGAAGTTACTGTAGTGACAATGGGTCTTCCAAAGGCTGCAGATGTTCTCCGCGAAGCACTTGCAATGGGTGCGGACAAAGGTATTCTTATTACAGACCGCGTACTTGGTGGTGCAGACACATGGGCTACATCCTCAACAATCGCAGCAGGTCTCAGAAACCTTGAGTATGATTTAATCATCACAGGCCGTCAGGCAATCGACGGTGATACAGCACAGGTAGGTCCTCAGATTTCAGAGCACCTTGACATCCCTGTTATCTCCTATGCACAGGATATTAAGATTGACGGTGACTACGTTATCGTACAGCGTCAGTATGAAGACAGATATCATGTATTAAAAGCAAAAATGCCATGCTTAGTCACAGCACTTTCAGAATTAAATGAGCCTCGTTACATGACACCGGGCGGAGTTTTTGATGCGTGTGATGCAGAAATTACAACATGGGGAAGAAATGACCTTAAAGACCTTGATGATGCCAATATCGGTCTTAAAGGTTCACCGACAAAGATTGCGAAAGCTTCCGATAAGGTCAGAAAGGGTGCCGGCGAAGTCGTTACACTTGACCCGGAAGAAGCAGTAGCTTACCTCATGGGTAAATTTGATGAGAAACATATCATTTAATGAAAAGGAAAAGTGGTGAATAAGATGAATTTAGAAGAATATAAGGGTGTATATGTCTATGCTCAGCAGGTAGACGGAGAATTAAGCGGTATCGCTTTTGAATTACTTGGCAAAGCAAGAGACCTTGCCAAAGATTTAGACACAGACGTTACAGCTGTTCTTGTTGGTTCAGATGTGAAAGGTCTTTGTGACAAACTCGCTGAATATGGCGCAGATAAGGTTATCGTTGTTGATGACCCTGAATTAAAAGAGTACAGAACAGAGCCATATACTCATGCATTGGCTTCTGTCATCAATGAATACAAACCGGAGATTATGCTTGTCGGTGCAACAGCCATCGGCCGTGACTTAGGCCCTAGAGTATCTGCCCGTGTGGCAACAGGCCTTACAGCAGACTGTACAGTGCTTGAGATTGGTGATTTCCCATTAAATCCGGGACCAAACCAGAAGCACAACCAGTTATTAATGACACGTCCTGCATTCGGCGGCAACACAATCGCAACAATCGCCTGCCCGGATAACCGTCCACAGATGGCAACAGTTCGTCCAGGTGTTATGCAGAAAATCAGCCCAATCGAGGGCGCTAAGGCAGAGGTTATTGAATATAACCCGGGCTTTACACCAAACAACAAATATGTTGAAATTCTTGACATTGTAAAATCTGTTGGTGAGACAGTAGATATCATGGATGCGAAGATCTTAGTATCCGGTGGCCGTGGTGTAGGCAGTGCAGAGAACTTCAAGATTCTTGAAGATCTTGCAGAAGCTTTAGGCGGCGAAGTAAGCTGTTCACGTGCGGTTGTAGATAACGGCTGGAAGGAAAGAGATTTCCAGGTAGGTCAGACAGGAAAGACAGTACGTCCTCAGATTTATTTTGCAATCGGTATTTCAGGAGCAATCCAGCACGTTGCCGGTATGGAAGAATCTGATGTGATCGTAGCGATCAATAAAGATGAGACAGCACCAATCTTTGATGTTGCTGATTATGGCCTTGTAGGCGATTTAAATAAAATCGTTCCAAAGCTTACAGAAGCAATCAAAGCTTACAAAGCTTCCAAGAAATAATTTATAGATGAGTTTCATGAAGAACCTCGGCGCAGATAATTCTCTGTGCCGAGGTTTTTCGCTCAAAATAGAAAAGAAAAATATAAAAACAGAAAATTTTAGTTCTAAAACATCATTGACAGACGATTAGAGTGGTGGTATACTGGCTATGCAATTGAATATTTCATGTATAGGTTCATATGATGATTAAAAGGGAATGCAGTGTGAATCTGCAACAGCCCTCGCTACTGTAAGAAGGACATCTTTCCATAGGACACTGGGAGACTGGGAAGTCGGAGAAGATGGTTGAGATCGAGTCAGGAGACCTGCCATGCATGGTGTTGTATAAGTCTTTCGATGGGAAAGATACAGCAGTCATCAGTTCAAAGTGCATTGCCTGTGTGCATTGGATTGATTTAGATATGGTTACTGCGGGGGTGTCTTTTCGAACCTCCTATTTTTGTTTCAGAGACCATTTAATCGATGATAATAATCATTGCACCCATCATAAATTTAAAGGCCGGGCTTTTTTGATTTTTGCGCGCATCCCCCCCTCCGTGCGTGGAATGATAAAAAGCAGGCCTTTTTGTTTTTGGTGCAAATGCGGTTGATTTTTCAGTGGGTGTCATAGTATGTGATAAAAGTGCACTAAAATATTTTATTTTTTTGTAAA
>CABUBX010000014.1 GCA_902489925.1 uncultured Lachnospiraceae bacterium
TTCCATGGGGATCTCCTTTCTCTTGAAAATAGGTATGAAAAAAGGGCGCCCACCTTAAAAGTGAAACGCCCACGGCAATCAGCGGTCAGACATAAAGCCGGACCGCTGGCACTATTAAATTTTGTCGTTATTATACCGTAACGGCACACGCACGCTACCATGCTCGTTGAGGCCGGTGCCGATATCAAAGATGTACAGACTCGTCTCGGTCACAGTGATATTTCAACAACTCTGCAAACCTATGTCCATAACACCGAAGCGATGGCTGATAAAACCGTCGATATTTTTGAAAGTATTACAGGCAATCTTGTCCACGGATGATTTTTCCGTGGACAAAACGTGGACAAATCTATTGATTTTATACCTACACCATCGTACAAATCCTTATTTTATGCGGCTTATAAGGCAGACACTTTCCACATGTCCCCCCTGCCCGAACATATCAACACACTGCACTTTTTTCGTCTTATACCCCTTATCCTCCAATATTCGCAAATCTCTCGCTAAAGTTGCAGGGTCACAGCTGACATAAACAATTTTTTCCGGCGCCATCTGCGCCATACAATCTAAAAGTGCAGCGTCACATCCCTTTCGCGGCGGGTCAACCACAACAACGTCAGCACGCAGGCCACGCTCGGCATAAGCTTTTGGAACAACCTCCTCCGCTTTTCCGACAAAAAATTCCGCATTATTTATATGATTAAGCGCTGCATTGCGACGCGCATCATCAATCGCCTGAGGGACAATTTCAACACCGTAAACCATCTTTGCCTTTTGTGCAAGAAAGAGTGAAATCGTACCGATACCACAGTACATATCCCATACGGTTTCATTGCCTGTAAGTCCGGCAAATTCCAATGCCTTGCCATATAAAATCTTTGTCTGAACAGGATTTACCTGATAAAAAGATAGTGGTGAAATCTGATATTTAATATCTCCGATATAATCTTCTATGTAGTCCTGTCCCCATAATGTTTTTACCTTATCACCCAAAATAACATTTGTCTGTGCGCGGTTGATATTCAAGCTGATACTTGTCATGTTATCCACAGCAGTGAGACGCTTTATCAAATCATCTGCTGCCGGAATTTTATCACCATTTATAACAAGACAGACCATCACCTGTTTTGTCACATAACCGATTCTTGTCAAAATATGACGCACAAGACCTTTACCTGTTGCTTCATCATAAGGCTCTACACGATTTTCTTCCATCCACAGCTTCACAAGATGAATCAGTTTTTCATTCAGAGGATGCTGGATATAGCATTTTTCAGTATCTATAATAGAATGTGTTCGTCCCGCATAAAAACCGGTGACAATTTTACCTTCCTTATTTTTACCGACAGGAAACTGCGCCTTATTTCTATAAAAATAAGGTGTTTCCATCCCAATAATCGGTGCCATTTCATAATCCGTAATCTTGCCAACCCGGCTCAAAAGATTTTCTACTTTGTTTTGCTTATATTCTAACTGTTTTTCATATTTCAAATGCTGAAGCTGGCATCCGCCGCAGGCTCTGGCATTTGGGCAGACCGGCTCTGTACGAAACTCGGAAGGTTTAATAATTTTCATCAAACGGCCATAGCCATAATTTTTCTTCAGCTTAATGACCTTTACTTCAATTTCATCGCCAATGACAGCGTCCTTAACAAACAGGGTGAAGCCATCGATTTTACCGATACCCTCACCCTCTGAGCCCAAATCATCAATAGTCATTGTATATACTTCATTCTTTTTTAATTCCATAAGCTCTCCTATATCAATTCTCTTGACCGTTTTACACACGCCTTCAGCGCTTCAAACATAGCACTTTTATACCCCTTAGCTTCCAAGGTGCGGACACCCTCAATTGTTGTTCCGCCCGGTGAACATACCATGTCTTTAAGCTCGCCCGGATGTTTCCCCGATTCTAATAAAAGTTTAGCACTGCCCATCACAGCTTGACCGGCAAATTTATAGGCCTGCGCTCTTGGCATGCCATCAGCCACTGCCGCATCAGCCATCGCTTCAATCAGCATAAAAATAAAAGCCGGTGAACTGCCGCTTAATGCACCGACAACATCCAAAAGCTTTTCCGGCACAAGCTCAACCTGACCGAAAGTTTTCAGTAATTCGCAAATCAGCGTCATTTCATCTAAGTTTACATAACTATTTGCACAGACGCCTGTCATACCGGCGCCGACCAAAGCCGGCGTATTTGGCATCGTTCTTACAAGCTTTACATGTTTTCCAAAAACACCCTCAAGATGTTCAAGTGTCAATCCCGGTGCCACAGTCACAACAATCTTATCTTCTGTGATTTCATCGGATATTTCACGAATGACAGTCTCATAAAATTGCGGTTTTACTGATAAAAAAACAATATCCGCAAAGGCTGCCGCCTGAGAGTTATCCAAAGTCGTCTGTATGCCGAAGCTTTCTTTAGCTTTTTTTAGTGTTGCCTCTGTGCGTGCCGTTACCATTATATTTTGAGCAGAAATCATCGTGCTCTCCAAAATGCCGCCAATCATTGCTGATGCCATATTACCGCAGCCTAAAAATGCAATTTTCTTATCCATACCGGATTCCTCCCTAAATCGCGTCTATCTTGATGTTTTTCTGATATTGCTGTCCAAAATACGATTAAAGCCCATCCATTCAAGCGTATCCGGCGCAGAACCAAACAATTCTGTCATCGTCTCCATCTTTGCATCCGTATTATCCGCCAGATTTAAAGCCATCGCTTCCATCAATGCCGGTTTCTTTGGAGAACCATATTCCAGTTCACCGTGATGCGCCACGATACAGTGCTTTACTTCATTTTCCAAAATCTCCGGAAATCCCGGAATTTCTTTAATTTTGTCATGAATCATTTCAACGCCAATCACAATATGTCCAATTAACTGACCAGCATCTGTATAATCATTTTCAGGGAAAAGTGATAATTCTTTTGTCTTTCCGATGTCATGCAGCATCGCACAGGTTAAAAGTAAATCACGGTTTAGCATCGGATACCGCGTTGTATAAAAATCGCAAAGCTTTACAACACTTAACGTATGCTCTAAAAGACCGCCTACGAAACCGTGATGCACACTTTTTGCCGCTGAATGGCTTTTAAAGCTTTTTATAAATCCACTGTCTTTGACAAAAAAGCTTGTCACAAGTGCATGAAGATATGGCTGACTGATTTCATTGCAAAAATGAAGTAGCTCTTTGTACATTACCTCAATATCATAGCGGCTGACAGGCATATAATCTGCAGGATTATATGAGCCCTCCTCCGCACGGCGCGCCCGACGTACATTCAGCTGCGGCGTTCCCTGAAACAATGTCACCTGACCTTCGATTTTAATAAAATCCAATGCTTCAAAATGTTCAATACCGCCATTTAATTCCCATATCTTTGTGTCAATCGTTCCTGTTTTATCCTGCAAAAGAAGTGAATAATAATTCTTTCCTGCCTTTGTTTTTAACGCCTGTTTTGTCTTACACAAATATACGCCCGAAACAATGTCGCCTTCTTTTAATTCATTAATAAATCTCATATTTATCCTCACATTCTAAAAATATCCTAAAGCTTCGCTCTGCTCTTTTTGCAGTGCCGCTCGAATCCGCTTCCGCGTTTTCTCGCTCACGGGCTTCGCCCTATAAAATAGGACACCAACGTCATTGCAGCCGTGCAAGCACACTGCAATGCCTTGATATCCTATTTTGCACTGCTCATGCTTACGTGCACATTATACCGCAATTGTTTTGGTTTTTCTATAGCGAAAAACCAAATTGCATATTTCTTTTGTTTAAGTTACAATAGAATTGCAGAGCTGTGCCTGTGTGACGGTTCTGTGTATATTCAGCAGAAAGTACAGGTGATTTTTTATGAATGAAAAAGCATTACGGATTTTAGAGTATCCGAAGATTATAGAACGCTTAGTTGATTGTGCAACTTCTCCGCTTGGCAAGGCACTTTGTAAAAAGCTTATGCCAACATCCGACCTTGGGGAGATATGCCGCCTTCAAATGGAGACAAGCGATGCCCTCACAAGAATCTATGCCCAAGGAAGTATTTCTTTTTCCGGACTTTACGATATCGGTGCTTCCCTTTTGAGATTAAAGGTTGGTTCTTCTTTAAATATTCCTGAGCTTTTACAGATTTCAAAGCTTTTGGATACGGCCTTGAGAGTAAAGTCCTATTCCCGTCGGGAAACAGACGATGAAAAAAAGGATTCTCTTGATGATTTATTTGAGATGATTGAGCCGCTGACACCTTTAAATAATGAAATTAAACGGTGTATCATTTCCGAAGATGAGATTGCAGATGATGCAAGCCCTGCCTTAAAATCTATCCGAAGAAATATCCGTCTGACCAATGACAGAATCCATCAGCAGCTAAACAGCATGGTCAATTCTCAAAGTGTAGGCAGCAAGCTTCAGGACAGCCTGATTACGATGCGCAACGGCCGTTACTGTCTTCCGGTAAAAGCAGAATACCGCAGTCAGGTTGATGGCATGATTCATGACCAGTCTTCTACCGGTTCAACACTTTTTATTGAACCTATGGCAGTTGTCCGCCTAAACAATGAGTTATCCGAGCTGGCATCGAAGGAAAAAGAAGAAATCAGCCGTATTCTCGCGGCGCTGTCAGAGACTGCGGCAGGTTATCAGGACTATCTTTCCGACAATATGAAAGCAATGACAAGCCTTGATTTTATTTTTGCACGAGCCGTCCTTTCAAGACAATACAACGGTATAGAACCGATTTTCAACGAAAATGGCTATATCAATATTAAAAAAGGCCGCCATCCGCTTTTGGATAAAAAGAAAGTTGTCCCTATTGATATTTCTATGGGCAAAGATTATAAATTGCTCATTATTACAGGACCGAATACCGGCGGTAAAACAGTTTCTTTAAAAACTGTAGGACTTTTTACGGTCATGGGACAATCCGGGCTTCATATCCCTGCCTTTGACCAGTCCGAGCTTTCTGTATTCGATGATGTATTTGCCGATATCGGTGATGAACAAAGCATTGAACAAAGCCTAAGTACATTTTCATCTCACATGACAAACATTGTGAAAATTTTAAATGACTCCAATTACAGAAGTCTCGTGCTTTTAGATGAGTTATGTGCGGGAACCGACCCGACTGAGGGCGCAGCCTTAGCTATTTCTATTTTGAAGAACTTTTTAAAACGTCAGGTCACAACAATGGCAACAACCCATTACAGCGAGCTTAAAGTCTTCGCCCTTTCAACCGAAGGCGCCTGCAATGCCTGCTGCGAATTTGATGTTGCCACCCTAAGCCCGACGTACCGTCTGCTTATTGGTATCCCGGGCAAAAGTAATGCCTTCGCTATTTCTTCAAAACTCGGACTTCCCGGGTATATTATTGAGGATGCAAAGAAAAATATTGATATTTCCGACCAGAATTTTGAGGATTTAATTGCGAATCTTGAAACAAGCCGTGTCACAATCGAAAAAGAGCAGAGAGCTATTGCAGCTTATAAAGATGAAATTGCCGCATTGAAAGCCAAGCTTGAAACGAAACAGGATAACATTGCAAAACAAAAAGAACAGATTCTTCGCCGCGCCAATGAACAGGCCAGCAAAATTTTACAGGATGCCAAGGATTTTGCCGACCGGACAATCCGTGATATGAATAAGCTCGGTGTCGGTGACAACAAGGCGCTTGAACAAAAACGTACTGCAGTCCGCGAGAAGCTTGATAATGTCAACAAGCATCTGAACATAAAATCAGCCTCAAAGCAAAAATCACTCTCGGCAAAGGATTTAAAATTAGGAGATTCTGTCAAAGTCCTCTCCCTGAATGTCAATGGTATTGTCAACTCCCTGCCGGATGCTAAAGGCAATGTTATGGTACAGATGGGAATTTTAAAATCCCGCATCAACATCAGGGACTTAGAATTAATCGATGAAGAAGTGATTAAAACACCTTCCTTAAAACGTACCGGCTCAGGTAAAATTAAAATGTCAAAATCCACACAGGTTTCCATCAGCATCAATCTGATTGGAAAAACAGTCGATGAAGCTATGCCGGAGTTGGATAAGTATTTAGACGATGCCTATCTTGCGCACCTGCCTCAGGTAACCATTATACACGGCCGCGGAACCGGCGCACTTAAAAATGCCGTTCACCAAAAGCTTCGCAAATCAAGCCATGTGAAAAATTTCCGTCTCGGAGAATTTGGAGAAGGCGGCTACGGCGTTACTGTTGTTGATTTTAAGTAACCTAATAAAACAGCTCTGCAATCAGATTGTCTTCTGATTTACAGAGCTGTTTTTCATTCTTCCTCACCAAGCTGTTTCATATTTTCTTTTGTATAAATCGGCTCAAAACTATCTGTATCACTGCATACAAATCCGCCGACAGCATCAATAATTTCACACATAATCTTTTTCACCATAGCGCTGTCACCAATCTCATAGCTTATCTGGTACATTGTCTGAATGCCATGGCCATCAATAAATTCCAAATCCAATGGGTCGATAAAACACTCTCTCGCATCCTGAAAAATCAAGGAATCACTGTCTAATACGACCTCCATAAGATTTAATTCCCGCCATACCTCAACCTGTTCTTCGCCCACAGAATGAATACACTGTGAAAGTGCTTTTGCATCTGTCTTGGCCGGTGTCATAAAATAAAATTCTACAATCTTCTTCAGCTTTTTATCCGCCGTAATCATCGGACTGCTCTTTTTCTTTTTCATCTTCATCGTTATTATCCTCCAAAAACATCATCATTTTATCAATCAGGGGCAGCGAGGCTTTTAAAAGCTTTGCGGTAATCCCCCATATATTACGATTCTTGTATTCATAAAAATTAACCTCATAGCGCCCTTGTCGCCATGGATAATCTCTTCCTCCGGGGATTTTCTCATACGGGAAATCCTCCCCCGGACAATTATCGGTTCTGCAAATATAACATTCAGGCTCATGTGCTTTGAAAAATGAAAGCGGCACCGTAAATACTTCCTCCACCTCGTCACGGCTCAGACTATCATGATAATCCTCTAAAACAACTGCGAAAGGATAAATAATCATACCAAAAGGTGATATAAAAATATCCAGCGGCATCACCTCTTTAAACTGGGATTTTGTAATCAAAAGTTCTTCACAAGTCTCTCTCATGGCAGTCTCCCACGGACTCTCCTGTGCTTCTGCCCGTCCTCCCGGAAAACAAATTTCGCCGGGCTGATGCTTAAGCTTTAAAGACCTGACCTCAAAAAGTACTTCATAGCCGGAAGGTGTTTGAATTAACGGTATAACAACCGAATACCTGCTATACTTTTGTATGTCCATTATTGTCGGTGTTCTGTCAATCACAGCTTGCCTCCATCCTCAAACTCATTTTTGCAATATTATCAATATTATAGTTATTATACACATGACGCGCAAAGAAAGTCAAACATAAACAGGGGCAACGTAAACCCTGCCCCTGTCATTTATCGCTCTATTCGATTCTTTCAAAATCCGCTGCCCCATGCTTACAGATTGGGCATACAAAATCTGCCGGAAGGTCTTCACCCTCGTAAATATACCCGCAGATTTTACATCTCCATCCCTTTTTCGCCGTATTCTGCGGCTTTGGTTTTGTATTTTTATGATAATACGCATAAGTTATAGAATTGACATCCGAGAGCACCTCGCCGTCCGTTACATCGGCAATAAATAATGTATGTGTTCCCAAATCAACTGTCTCTGTGACTTTACCTGACAGGAAAGCATTGACATACTTTCCGAGATAAACAACACCATTTTCTGCACGTTTAAAACAATCGCAGCCCGCAAACTTATCTGCATCGCGTCCGCTTTGGAAACCAAATCGCTTGAAAATATCAAACGGTGCTTCCTCAGTTAAAATTGATACGTTAAATATACCCGTCTTTTTAATCATATCATGGGTATAATTTCCTTTGTTTACCGCAACAACAATCCGATTCGGATTGGAGGTCACCTGCTGCACTGTATTTACAATACAGCCATTGTCCTTTTCCCCGTCTTTTGCAGTCAGTACGAACAGCCCATATGTCAGCTTAAACATTGATGCTTCATTCATTTTCTTCTACCTCCTCGTACAAGCAGTGCCCCTTTGCACTGTAGTGTTTACTGTCATACGCCTCTGCGTATGATGCCCATGCGGTTCAAGTCCGAAAGCTTATTACTCTTTTTAGACTCTGATATCAGTATATCAAAATTCTTTGTTTTTATAAATCCCCAATGACAAAATAAATGAAATAATTGTCAGAATAATAACGCCCAAAACAGCCGCCGGCACAAGCCACGGACCTGCAAACAGCTCTGCAAACCGGCTGATTGTCTGAGCCGGCACAGTCTTTGAAACAAGCATAATCACACCAAACGGAATAAGAAAAATTATCACAAGTATAATACGTGCCCTATCTACTGTAAACTTAAATAATATCGGCAGCATAAGCATCATATATACATGGCCGACGACAGCCACAACGGCTAAGACTAAAATATCTTCTGCCGGCATTCTTCCCTGCAACGTATCTGCAATAAAAAGAAATGCGGCGCCGAGCACAAAGGTCACCACAAGGATGCCGAGGGCAAAAATATACTTTGACAGCACAACATCAAATCGGCGTATCGGCGCTGTATTTACATACCTGTCCCAATGACATAAATCATTGTAACTAAACGATACTAAAACAAGCATCACGCCAAAAAATATAATAAACGAAATCATATTGACTCCGCCGCCGGAAATAATTCCAACTGCTGCATAAAGTGCCGTGACAAGCAAATATAATTTTGCTGTCTTTTTAAGTGTAAGAATATCCGAAAGAATAAGACCTGACATTTACTTTTCCCCCTTCACATAAAAGAGCATAATCTCATCAAGTGTTGCCAAATCAACAACAAAGCCCTCAGGAATACGATTTTTGAGCACAAGTGCCTCTGTACCGAAAGCATTTTCCCGCATACCAATAATTGCCCCGGCGTCAATATCCGCCAGTTCATCTTTTCCGCATTTTAAAATACCGTATTTTTCTATAAGCTCATCTTTGACTTCAGAAAATATAATTGAGCCTTTATGAATTAATGTAATATAATCACATACTTTTTCCAAATCACTTAAAATATGGGAAGATATAAACACGGCATGCCGCTCATCCTGTATAAATTCCAGCAGAAAATCAAGCACCTCCTCACGGGATATCGGGTCAAGCCCGCTTGTCGCTTCATCCATAATCAAAAGCCATGTATCATGACAAACTGCCGCCGCAATAGACAGCTTCATCTTCATTCCCTTTGAATAATCCTTAAATTTTCTGTCCGGGGGAATCGCTCCCTCCTTCATCATCTGCATAAACTTATGGCTGTCCCATGTTTTATACAGATGCTTCATAATTTTATTAATATCTTTATAATTTAACTCCTGCGAAAAATTTGCCTCATCCAAAACAACACCGATATGTTCCTTCATATCTCTAGAAATCTTTGTGCTGTCCTGCCCTAAAACCTCAATCACCCCGCTGTCTTTTTGAATCAAATCTAAAATAAGCTTGATTGTCGTACTTTTTCCGGCACCGTTTTCCCCGATAAAGCCCATAATACAGCCTGCCGGTACTTGAAAATTTATATGATTCAGTGAAAATGAAGGATAATTTTTACACACATTTTCAATTTTTAACATATTTTCCATTGCCTACACTCCTCATTTCTTATGCCTCGCCCTGATAAATCATCTGAAGCATCTCGGTGAGTTCTTCAAGAGCGACATCACAGCTTTTCGCCGTATCCGATGCCTGCCTTAAATACTCCTCAATTTCTCTGTATTTATGCTCTTTGAGCATCTCAATATTTTGACTGGCCACATAGCTTCCTTTACCGGTATAGGAAACAATAAAGCCTTCCCGCTCAAGTTCCTCGTATGCGCGCTTTGTCGTAATGACACTAATGCGAAGCTCTTTTGCAAGCAGTCTCATCGAAGGAAGGGCGTCCCCCTCTTTCAGTGAGCCTGAAATAATAAAATTTTTTATCTGTGATACAATCTGCTCATATATCGGCTGGCCACAGGAATTGCTGATAATGATGTTCATAGGTTCACCTCTTGTATTCATATTGTATATATGCATTATATACATTATATACATTATATATATTTGTGTCAATATACTTTTTTAATTTTTGGCATGGACAACTATTTTTATGCTAGAATAATTTTATACCTCAAATCCAAAACAGAAAGGTTCTGATTTTATGATTTACACACCACTGACCAAAAAAGCCGCCGTGATTTCCTACAAAGCCCATATGAATCAATATGACAAAAGCGGTATGCCCTACATTTTTCATCCGATGCATTTAGCGGAAGCCATGCCCGACGAGCTGACCACAGCTACAGCTCTTTTACATGATGTTTTAGAGGATACGATGATAACTGCCGATGATTTGGCAAATGACGGTATTCCTGAAGAAGTGATTGCCGCACTGCGGCTTCTGACGCGAAAAGGTAGCGAAGACTATTTTGCCTATGTAAGAAAGATTAAAGGCAACTCAATTGCCTGCACTGTCAAAATTGCTGATTTAAAGCATAACAGCGATACCTCCCGCCTGGAGGTCATTGACGGGCGGGCCAAAGCCCGCCTTGAAAAATACCGAAAGGCACTGGAAATACTCGAAACAAAGTCCCTTCTGTAAGCCGCTTTATTTTCTCCGAATCTGACGCCGCTGCGGTATCAGTGTAATGTCCGCAACATTCATTGTTTCCGGTGCAGACAGTACATACATCACACTGTCTGCCACCTGCCCCGGCGTCAGATAAGTCTCTTTAGCCTCTCCCTCACAAAAATCTGCATTTCTATAAAGGTTTGTCTTTGTCATTTCGGGATGAATGGAGCTGACCTTCACACCGTATTTTCGAACTTCCTCAAACAAACTTTCAGAAAAGCCCGTCAGCCCGGCTTTTGTCGCACCGTAAGCACAGCCGTGAGGATTTGGCTGTTTTGCCGTCAGGGAAGATATATTAATGATATGCCCGTGATTTGCCTTGAGATTTCTCATAAAAATCTGGCACAGCACCATCGGAACTTCAAGATTAACTGTCACCATTTCATGAATCTTTGCCGGATTCAGCGTTTCATGGGGACCGTAATAAGCCGTCCCGGCATTGTTAATCAGACAGCCAAAGCGCTCTTTTTTTGATAGCAGGCGCATCTGCTCATAAAAGCTACCTGTATTGCACATATCAAAGACAAGCGGAACAAACCTGCCGTCCGCCATTTGGAAATTCTCCTCAAAGTTTCTTCCGATGCCATAAACTTTAAATCCGGCTTTTAAAAGCCGTTCTGTAACTGCACGGCCAATCCCTGAAGATGCCCCTGTCACGATTACATTCTTACTTTCCATCATTTTCACTCCACACATAAATCTGTTCTTCTTTGACATACTCCAGAAGACGATTTTTCATAAATTCCATCATCGCACAAGACAGCGCCGAATCATAACGGCAGACACCGTCCTCAACCGTATACGGATAAAAAAGCACCTCTGATTTTGGGCGCTGCCTTCGCATCAGCTTCAAATACGGTGCGGACACCCGAAATTCGCCCAGACTGACATCCATCACCGACCTTCCTTCAATGCGGCTAAACAAATATGCCATGAAGTCTCCGTACATTTCCTTCCACTGTGCACTGTAAAGTACCGGTTCAAGGCAAAGACGTATACGCCATCCGTCCTTTGCAGCCTGTGCCGCCGCCTGGATTCTTGACTCCAAGGCGGCCGTGTAGTGCTCATATTTTTCAATCACAGCCTCCGGTGACATGGTCCATGCCAAAATAACATTTTGAGGCGGCGCAATATCTTTGATTGCAAAATAAGCGGCGCTTTTTGTCCGAACCTCAACCGTTAAATCCGGCTCGTCTTTTGCAAAAGCACACCATTGTCTCACAAGTCCCGTTAATTTCTCCACAGCAAGCAAATCGGTGTCGTAGGACACACACAAATAAACCGGATGCTTTTTCAGAAGCATTTTCACTTCTTCAAATATATCTTCAATATTGACAAAAAGCACCGCATGACCGGATGGATACATGCCCTGAAGATAACAATACTCACAGTCAAAGATACAGTTCATCATACAGGAAGTATAATAAAACCAGCTATGGCCGAAGTTTTGACACATCGGCGCCCCCTCATAGACAAGACATCCTTCTTTTTTTGCCAAAATAAGTGCCTGCTGCTTTTTCTGCGCTATAAAATTTTGATGCTTCCGATTAAAAACATCCTTATAATGTCCAATCCCGATGACCTCCGCCTTTGGAAAATTTTCCAAAAGCTTCCTCGTCACAGGATGATTTTTTACTTTTTCTTCAACATAAATATGCGTAAACTTCATAATCAAACTCCTGTTTTTATATGTTCAAGCAAATGTTCAAAAAGCACCTTGCCCTCTTTTTTATTCTTGCACGGTTTCGCCAAATACAGCTTCAAAAGGTCATCGCACGACCTGCCGCAAAGATAGCTGTAATAAAGGTGACTAAGCAACTTATCCTTCATTGCGGCTGTCGCTTTAAAATTTTCCAAAAGCTCTGATAAAAGCTCTGATGTCTCATAAGACAGCCATTCTTTGCGCCCATCCGCCACAGAAGCTTTTGAGCCTCTGTCCGTTTCTTCTGACAAAAACACCGTTCTAAGCCATGGCATAATGATATCGGCTGCCTGCCGGCTCAACATCTGCACCTTCTGCCGCCCTACTGCTACCCCATCGCAAAAATCCGAAACATACTTAAAAAAAAGCATCCGGTCAGGGGCAAAAAACAGACTTGCCCCATGCCACAGTCCCTCGGCCTCCATATCAGCCAGCTGCCCTTTTGCTGTATTTTTTGTCTGAACCTCTAAAAAGCTTGTCACCTCGCCCTCGTCAAAAGGATGTTCATATAAAATATCCGGATAATAGCTTCGCCCGCTCGCCGCCCCTGTAATCTTATGAACAAGAAACAGCCCCTGCCAATCTTCTTGCAGAGCGCCGCACACACCTGTATTCATAAAAATATCCGACTTTTGCGGCGGATAAAGTGTACACAAATACGTTATCGCCACAGCGGCCTTCATACTGCCTGTTCCTGTAATCACAAGCCGCGCCTGCCCACCGTCAAAAATCTGAAATTTTTCTGCTCTCGTATTCTTCTTTAATTGAAACTGCTCAATCCACACAACAGCCTCGTCATATATGGCACAGGCTATATATATCATATCAATACCTCCAAAATGTCTTACAATCAAATCACAAAACTGCTTTTATGTCTATTTTAGCATAAGCCGGGAAAAATATCCAAAGCCTTGTACCATCTTATTTATTTTTTCAGCATATCGGTTATTGCATATTGACACATTTTGCTTCATAATTAACAGCGGCAAAACGCTAAACACTTTTATTTGCTATTGTTTGACACAAAAATGGAGGATTATTTTGAAACAGAAGATTATTTTTTTTGATATCGACGGCACTCTGGTGCCTGACGGTGACAGCGGAACCGTCCCTGAAAGCACAAAAACGGCAATAAAAAAAGCCCGTGAAAACGGACATCTCACTTTTATCAATACAGGCCGCACCTACATTAATGTCAATCCCAATATTAAGGCGCTGGGCTTTGACGGCTATCTCTGTGGCTGCGGCACCTATATTTATTACCGTGACAACTGTCTTCTAAAAAGCACTATTCCTCATGCACAATGCATGGAAATCATAGAAATGATGCGAAAATGCCGCATCCCCGGCTTCTATGAAGAAAACAGTTTTATTTTTTTCGATGACGAACTGCCCTCACACCCTGAAATTGTAAAAGCGAAAGCATCCTACGGACGTAAGGTCAAAGACTTGCCGTTATCCATGGACAACCCTGACTTTACGTTCGATAAGATACTTGCTTTTGTTGAGCCGTATTCTGATGGCGAAACTTTCAAAGCGTACATCAATTCTTTTCTTGAATATATTGACCGGGGAGGCAATATGGCTGAAATTATCCAAAAGGATTATTCAAAGGCCACAGCCATTCAGTTTATGTGCGATTACCTCGGACTCTCCCTCGATGACTGTTACGTCATCGGCGACAGCACCAATGACCTCTCGATGCTTAAATATGTCCGTCACAGCATCGCAATGGGCAACAGTACCCCGGAAATCGTACCGTACTGCGAATATCAGACAACCGATATATTAGATAACGGCATTTACAACGCGTTAAGCCACTACGGCCTCATCTAGCAGACAGCGCAAGCGGCCGCTTGTTTTTACCTTACCGCACTATATTTTGCGGTGTACCGCCAAGATATTTTACAACATTTTCAAAGACAATTACGGCACGTTTTTCAAGTGCTTCCTTTGTCGCGAAAGCAACGTGCGGTGTCACGATTGTATTTTTTGCCGTCAGCAGCGGATGATTTTTCGCTATTGGCGGCTCATTTTCAAAAACATCAATGCCGGCGCCCGCAATACGATTTTCAATTAATGCTTCTGCTAAGGCCTCACTGTCTACAACACCGCCGCGAGCTGTGTTAATCAGCACAGCATTTTTCTTCATCATTCCGATTTTTTCCCTGTCAATCATATGCTTTGTCTCTTGATTCATCGGCACATGAAGTGATATAATATCACAGGTTAACATAAGTTCATCAAGTGACACATACGTCATGCCCGGAATATCCTTTACCGTACGGCTGTAGGCATAAACTTCACATCCGAAGGCCTTTGCAATCATCGCTGTGCGCGTTCCGATGGCGCCTGTGCCCACAACACCGAATCGCTTTCCCTCCAGTTCAAAGCCTATAAGGCCGTCCTTTGTCCCTTCATTTCTTGTCACTTCATTGCACGGAATGATATTTCTGTATAATGCAATCAACATTCCAAAAACAAGGTCGGCAACAGCTGCAGTCGAATATCCGGCACAGTTACATACTGTAACGCCGTTCTTTGCACAGACATCCATAGCAATATGGTCCACCCCTGTAAATGCTACCGATAAAAGCTTCAGATTTTTGCAGCCCTCAATGACCTCACCATTCATCGGAAGATTAGACACTGCGATGATATCCGCATCATGCCCGCGTTCAATCAATTCCTTTGTATCTGTCGTTCTCGTCGGATAATACACAAGCTCAACTCTATCTCCAAGCATTTTTCCTGCCATGGACATTAACTTTTCTTCTTCAACCCCTAAAGGCTCTATAATTACAAATTTCATTTTCTTGCCACTCCCGTCCTTCTTGCCGCTTCGGCAACAGCCTTTGAAACGGCACCACCGACACGCGCATCAAACGCTGCCGGTAAAATATAATCTTCATGAAGCTCATCCGGAGAAATTAAATCTGCCAGTGCATGAGCCGCTGCCAGCTTCATCTCGTCATTAATTTCCTTTGCCCTGACGTCAAATGCCCCTCTGAACATTCCCGGAAATACAAGGACATTGTTCACCTGATTCGGAAAATCTGAGCGTCCTGTCCCGACAACACGCGCACCCGCCCGCTTTGCTGCATCCGGCATAATCTCCGGCACAGGATTTGCCATGGCAAAAAGGATTGCATCCTTATTCATAGAAGCGACCATCGCCTCCGAAACAATATTCGGTGCAGAAACACCGACAAAAATATCTGCCCCCTTTAAGGCATCGGCAAGTGTTCCGTGCCGATTTTCCAAATTTGTAACTTCTGCCATCTCTTTTTGCATCCAGTTCAAATGCGCGCTGTCCTTAGAAATCATACCGTGAATATCACACATTGTCACATTTTTGAAACCGTATTTTAAAAGCAGCTTTGTAATAGCCACCCCTGCACTTCCGGCGCCGTTAACAACAACTCTGCACTTTTCTTTATCCTTTCCGGTAACTTTAAGACCATTAATAATACCTGCAAGAACAACAACCGCCGTACCATGCTGGTCATCATGAAACACCGGGATATCACACAGCTTTTTTAACTTTTCTTCAATCTCAAAGCATCTTGGCGCCGCAATATCTTCAAGGTTAATGCCGCCAAAGCTTCCCGAAATAAGATAAATTGTACGAACAATTTCATCGACATCCTTTGATTTAATGCAAAGAGGAAATGCATCCACATCGCCAAAAGCTTTAAAAAGTGCGCATTTTCCTTCCATCACAGGCATGCCCGCCTCCGGTCCGATATCGCCAAGCCCCAATACCGCTGTGCCATCTGTCACCACGAGGCACATATTCCACCGCCGCGTTAAATCATAAGATTTTTCTACATCTTTTTGAATTTCAAGACACGGCTCAGCCACTCCCGGCGTATAAGCCAATGATAAGTCTTCCTTCGACGCTATCTTTACTGTCGAAATCACCTCAATTTTTCCCTTTTTTTCATAATGCATTTTTAAGCTTTCTTCTGCAATTGACATATGTATCCCCTTTCTATCCTCAAGCTTATTGCAGTGCGGCTTCAATCGCCTGACGCCCTGCCTCTATGCGTCCCTGTATCATCTCCGGGCTTCCGCCGCCCCGAACATTTCCTACCTGCTTCAAAAGTTCTGCTGCCTTGCGTGCGTCAAGTCCCCGGCTTCCGATATTGTAACGGTACCCTTCTGTATCATTGCCGACAAAGACACCGCAATAGCCCTCATGCTTTTCAACCATCTTATTGATGGCCTTGCGCATCGACGGTGCATCAAGTGCCTCCGCAAAAATGCAGACATTTTCCTGATTTGAAGGCAGCGTATCAAGCATCGCAAATATAAGCTTTTCCTGAAGCGCCATTATCTGACCTTTAAGATTGTAAATATCCTGTGACAACTTGTCAACAGCCGGCACAACCTCCTCCTGCTTCGCTGAAAGCTGTGAGGAGATTTTTAAAACACTTTCCTGTTTTCTGCGATAATCTTCAAGTGCTCTGCCGCCGCACAAAATATTAAGCCGCACACCGCCCTTATAGAACTGGCAGCCGGTAATTTTAATCAGACCGATTTCTCCTGTCCGTGCCACATGCGGTGCACAGCAGGCGCATACATCGCAGTCTTCCACGGTCACAATACGCACCTGACCTTCGATTTCTATTTTGCTTCTATATTCCAAATTCAGAAGTTCTTCCTTTGAAGGGTAGGAAACTGTAATGGCACGATTATCAAAAACCACCTGATTTGCAGCTTTTTCAACCGCCAAAATATCCTCCGCTGTCAGCGGGCCATTAAAATCAAGCGTCACATTTTCATCACCCAAATGAAAGCCCACGTTATCATAGCCGTATTTCTTATGCACAATTCCCGACACAATATGCTCGCCTGAATGTTGCTGCATATTTGAAAAACGTCTTTCCCAGTCAATACTGCCCTCAACTGTGCGTCCCACTTCAAGGGCTTTGTCTGTCATGTGATAAACAATGCCGCCCTCCTCCTGCACATCAAGCACCCGGGCTTCTGAAAGCCACCCGGTGTCGGCATTTTGTCCACCGCCCTCAGGGAAAAATGCCGACTTGTCCACAACAATTCTGAAATTTTCCCCATCGGGTACGCATGAACATACCCGCGCACTGAATTTTTTCATATAGCTGTCATTTTCATACAGCTTTCCGCTAATTTCCATAATTATATCCATTCCTTTCGTCTCACCAGTGAGAACGCCGTTTTAATTCATTGACCATATGACTGCCCTGAAAAATAATTAATACAGCCAAAAATACAACACTCGCGCTGACACATAAAACTGACGGTACTCTGTATTTCAACTCTCCGAAAATAAGAAAAATCAGAGGAATCAGTCCAAACAGACAGCCCATCAGGCTGTAAATCATATAGTCCTCCAACCGAAGGCGCATGACCTTATTCACAACAACAAGCACAAGCATTGCTGTCATATAAGTAATCGGAAGCACAAAACTTACGGACCAGCCGCGCCAGCCGGTCAGCTTATCCCACAGCATACAAATCAGAGAAATCAAAATCATCTGCCACAAAACATTTTTTAAAATATTTTTCCGTTTTCGAATAGCAATCCCTGCCGATGCCCATATGCAGGCCAGCGCAGCGGCAACAAACAGTGACCACCAGCCGCGGTGATGAAAAAAGTAGTTGATTGCCACGCTGACAACAATAGCAATGACTGTAATCAGCAAAAATATTTTAATGCATAAATTATAAATTCCTGAATTATCCGGCACCTGGGGAAACACTGTCCCGACCTCTCTGACACCGCAGGGAGTTTCTTTTACCGTAAGCTTATTTTCACAAAGCGGACACCGCTTCTTTGCGCCGTCAACGTATACTTTACATCTCGGACAATACTTCATGCCACTCACCCCTCCTCATTGGATGCCACAACGATTGGCACCTCCATCGCCGATAACTGTCTGAAAAACTGTTTTTGTATCTGCGTCTCCTCGTACGGTGAGGTAAAACTTATTCTAAGGCGCCCGTTATACGAACACATACAGGCCTTATACGTATCCGAGCTTACAAAAATATCAAACATATCAATATACGGCTTCACCGCATCCGGCATCTTAATCACACCGATATTGGACAGAGACATTGTATACCTTTTATTATTCATATCATAGGCAAGCTTCATAAAAACATCCTTGAGCGACAGCGGCACACTGCGCATAAACGCATTGCGCTCAAGCTTTCCCATCTTATACATGCGCTGCATCAGCTTTTCCTTTGTCAGTTCTTCTTTAAATCTTTCATTGACATAAGCAATAATGTCCTCCAATTCATCGGACTGTCGGTTAAAATGATAATCAATCTGAATCACACCGAAAAAATTTCTGGCAGTCGAAGACGGAAAGAAAGCTCGAAGATTCACCGGCACATTCACAACAATCGGATATTTTTTCTGCTTCACGCTCATAGATATCCCTGCCGAACGGATAAGCATCGCAACAAACAGCACCGTCAGCGATGTCTTCTTTTGTTTACTGAGTGCAAGCACCTTATCCGAAGCCATCGTCCCTTCAATGATACGCATTCTGTAGCCCGGAAGGCGGTGTCCGTGAAAACGCCACACCTTTTTCGGCTTTTTTTCCTTCAGCGCCTCAAAATCTGTATTTTCATAATACCAGTCAAAGCTGTCAACACTTTTTTCATACTCGGATGCATCATAGTCACTGTGTACATCCACATCCGAAAGTGAAGGTATGGCAAGCTTTAAATAATTTATAATAAGCGCCCTGAAAAACTCTACCGCACCTGTTCCATCCGTCAGCGAATGATGTACCTCAAAGTTTATCCGCTTTTTATAATAAGTCACCTCAAATAAAAGTCTTTTTACATTTTTATCAAAAATCGGACTGCACGGCGGTCTGTATTCCTCCCGCACAACCGGTTTTAATGTTGTTTTTTCAAGATAATACCAAAAAAATCCTCTTTTTATCACACTTTGAAAAATAGGAAAATCCTCCAGTGTCAAATCCGTTGCCTCCGAAAGAATATCCGCGTTCACATCCTCATGAAGGCAGCATGCAAACCTAAAAACTTTTGTATCTGTCCGGTTGCTTGTCACCGGAAAAATCTTGGCGGCATTATCAAGGGGATGCCACCAAATCTTATTACGTTTCTTCATCCCCAAACTCACCCTTCTTCCATATAAAATCCCTTACAAGGGCGTATGTTGCCTTGACCTGCTCATAATGAAGGGGCAGCGCAAAAAATCCGTGCAGCACATCGTCAACTCTTTTGCATACAACATCATTTCCAAATGCTTTAAGCTTTGCCGCATAGGCCTCGCCCTCATCCCTAAGCGGGTCATATTGGGCGGTAACGACGAGGGTTCTCGGCTGCCCGGACAAATCCTCTGCCAAAATCGGGGCAAAATGCGAGTCATTTCTGTCAGCCTCACCCATGTATAGGTCCATATAATCACAAAGTCGTTTTTGCGTCAGCAAATAATCTTCACCATTTTCCCGAATAGATTCAAACGGTGAATCTGATGAAAAGTCGTTATTGACTGCCGGATAAATGAGCACCTGCGTCTTTGGCGAAAATTCACCTGTTTCCTTCGCCATTAAGGACACAACCGCAGCCAGATTGCCTCCGGCAGAATCTCCCATAAGAACGACCTCCGACGGCTTCGCCCTAAAATAGCTTGTATACTTTGTAAAAATTTCTTTTGCCGCAAAGTAACAGTCCTCTACCGCTGCAGGAAACGGATGCTCAGGGGCAAGGCGATAGTCTACAGAAATCACCGTATGTCTTGTTATTCTTGCCAGCCTTGCACAAACCTGTGTGTAACTGTCAATATTTCCAATGACCCATCCGCCGCCGTGGAAATAAATAATCGGCGGATGCTCTATAGAATCGTCCGGTGCAAAAATTCTCAGGGGAATTTCTCTGTCACCGCACATCAGC
Source organism: uncultured Lachnospiraceae bacterium (assembly GCA_902489925.1). GTDB lineage: Bacteria > Bacillota > Clostridia > Lachnospirales > Lachnospiraceae > Scybalocola_A. Next base: position 20,324 of record CABUBX010000014.1, read on the forward strand.
GGCTCATCCCACATCTTATAAGTTTTTGGCATATAATCTCTGTGCGCCATCTGATTGACGCGGCGAACAAATCTATAGTTTTTTTTCATCTTAATATCCGGGTAGGAAAGCACTTTAAGCGCAGCCTTCATCGCTTTATTTAACGCCATAAATTGCCCTTTCTGTCTTATCTGGTGCACGCTTTTGCGCACAAATTAAAGTGTTTCTAAAAGCTTTACAATCTTTGCCAATTCATCCGGTATCTCAATTTTTTGCGGACACTGACGGGCACAATGACCGCAGCAGACACAAACAGAAGCATTGGACATGCCAAGCTGCTTATAAGCCTCCTTAAAAGCTTCTCCATCACCACTTAATATATATTCATTGTACATTGCAAAAATTTTTGGAATTGCAATCCACTCAGGACAGCCGCTGCACTTTCCACAATTGATACATGGTATTTTATTCATATAAAAATCTCCTTTGCATATTCTTTATTTCTTCATTTTAACATAACTAAAAAAAATTAAAAGATTAAAAAGCAAATTAATGTGCATACTAACACCGCAGTCATAAAAACTTATCAAACATCATTTTGGAGGTATGATCATGGACGAAATTTCTATTCTTGATTTACAAAATCTTCGACATTTAATCGGCGGCTGTGACACAAACCACTGCAAAATGCAGGCCTACGCCAATGAAGCGACAGATATGAAGGTCAAACAGTTTTTTGAAAAATCCGCTCAGTCCGCGCTTCAGACAAAACAGCAGCTGATGCAGTTTTTATAGGAGGAAATGAAAGATGATTAATGAAAAAACAATGGTTTCCGATGCCTTAACAGGTCTTAACGGCGAATTAAAAATGTTTGGTGAAATGATTCCTCAGACTGAAAATCAACAGCTTAAAACCGTCTTAAAGCAGCTCAGAAACAACTGTGAGCTTTCTCAGGAGGAACTTTATCAGATTGCAAGAGAAAAAGCCTACTATGTGCCTGCTCAGAAAGCAAGCGAACAGGAAATTGAACATGTGAAAGGGCTCTTTGTCAGCCAGACACTGTAACCCTCCACGAACACAAAAAGCCGTCGGCACTTTCGCACCAACGGCTTGTACATACTGAATTATTCAGCTACATATGGCATTAAAGCGATATGTCTTGCTCTCTTGATAGCTACTGTTAAAGCTCTCTGGTGCTTTGCACAGTTGCCTGTGATTCTTCTAGGAAGAATCTTACCTCTTTCAGATACATATCTCTTTAACTTATTTACATCTTTATAATCGATGACTGCATTCTTGTCGGCACAGTAAACGCAAACTTTTTTTCTTCTGCGGCCGCCGCGTCTTCTCATAGGCGCATCGCTTCTCTCTTTATTGAATGCCATTGTCGTTACCTCCTTCATATAATCTTTCTCATCAAAATTTAGCTAAATGGTAATTCCTCATCAATACCGTCAGGAATATTCATAAAACCATCGCCGATTGCTGCACTTGGTGCCGGCTTAGCTGCCTGATAACTGTTATTTGCACGCACTGCCATGTTGCTGTCGCTTGTAGCTTTGCTTTCTGCAAATTCCTGCTCATCCACAATAACATCTGTTGTGTAAACCTTGACACCGTCTTTGTTTACATAACTTCCTGTCTGGATTCTTCCGCTAATCACGATGCGGATACCCTGTCTGAAATATCTTTCTGCAAATTCTGCTGCACGGCCAAATGCCACACAGTTAATGAAGTCTGCATCCGGGTCTCCTTCGCGCTTAAAAGAACGATTTACAGCAAGTGTGTATCTTGCAACTGCTGTCGCCTTCTCGCCTTGTGAGTATCTGATATCTGGGTCGCGTGTTAAACGTCCCATTAAAATAACTTTATTCATGCGGATCTTCCTCTCTATAATAGATTAGGCATCCTGTCTAACGCACAAATATCTGATTACATTATCCATGATACGAACACGGCTTTCCACTTCGTTTGGACAATTTGAATCTTCTGATTCGAAAGTAATGAAGTAGTAGTAAGCTTCTTTCATCTTCTGGATTTCATAAGCTAATCTTCTCTTACCCCAGTCGTCAACGTTTGTTACTGTACCGCCAAAACGCTCAATCTGTCCTTTAACTTTTTCGATTGTTGCTGTCTTAACTTCTTCTTCAGCTTTACCGTTAACTACAACTGTTAATTCGTACTTATGCATATCGTATGCACCTCCTTTTGGTCTCTGGCCCTTTGACCTTCGCAAAGAGCAAGGATGTTGTGTTTCCACAATTACAGAGCATACCATATTTTCTTATTAAAATCAAGTGATTTTGGGGATTTTTTTATAAAGATTTGTATATGCGGGCCGGTTCATTCCGGCCCTGCTTTTTCAGATATGATGCGTTAAAATACTTTGCAATACTTTATAACGTGATGCCGTCGCGTATAATACTTTTTATATTCTTTTCTGCCTGTGGCCTCGGTATCATAATCTGATGACCACAGCCTGTGCACTTCAGCCTAAAATCAGCACCGATTCTCAGCACCTCCCATTCGAAGCTGCCGCAAGGATGCTTTTTTTTCATCTTAATTTTATCACCAACTCTGATATCCATCTTTCTTCCTCCGTAACATTCCACAGACTGCATTGACTTTCATATGGGGCTTTTGCCCCGCGCAGCGCCGCACATTTAAAAATCTCTGCATACTTTCATTATATTGGAAAAAAAGCTTTTTTCAAGGGGGTATTTTTGAAAAAATACTCACATCTTTTCGACAACTTTCGCCTTTTATCGGTGCTGGAGATACTTTTATTTAATTTTTCTCAAACAGCCACACACTAAAGTAAGCCACTTTCCCCTCACCGCACCAATAAGGAATATCACAATGCTCTGCCATATTCGCAACATTCACGCAGTAAGCAGAAAGACAGGATGTCATCTCCTCGGGATTTTTACACGGAAGTCCGAAGGGCTTTAGGCACTGCGAGCAGCCGATGCACTGACCTGCAAGCATTGTAAGTCCCCTTCCATTCTCAGCTTCCAATGTTCGAATAAATTTCTTTGACAATTGATTATGCATCCCTTTTGTATGTTTAATCTGTTCACGGTCATTATAATCTGTCACCGTATGTACGGATTGAAGGATTAGTGCCTTTTTATATAAAAGCACTCTTTCCTTCATCTGCTCAGGTGTCCCGCAGTCCGGCGGACAGCCATAATTTTTCCCATAATTTCCACAAAGATTTTCCTCGCAATACCGTCTCAATGAACTGTCAAAAACCATATCCTTCGTATCCATCACTGCCGCATTGTCAAACCCCTCGGCAAGCGCCCTGTCAATATATAGTTTTTCCTCCATAAAAAGCCGCCTCCTTATTGATTGTCATCTCTGTCATTTGTCAGCTTAAACTTATCAAGTACATAGAAAATCAGGCTTAAAATCATACCGACGATGCATGCAAGCACCATACCCTTTAATTCAACATCACCAATCTTCACAGCAATGCCGGATAAACCTGTAATAAAAATAATTGATGTCAGTGTCAGATTTCTTGATTTTCCATAATCAACCTTTGAATCCACAAGGATTCTCAAACCTGACGTACCAATCATTCCATAAAGCAGGAAGGAAATGCCGCCAATGACCGGTGTCGGTATTGTACTGATTAATGCCGACAATTTTCCAAGTATCGAACATAAAATAGATAAAACTGCCGCCCCGCCAATCACCTGCACGCTATAAACCTTTGTCACAGCCATAACGCCGATATTTTCACCGTAAGTTGTTGTCGGAACTGAACCGAAAAGTCCTGAAATAGTTGTAGAGAAGAAATCACCGAATAATGAGCGGTGAAGTCCCGGATTCTTTAATAAGTCTCTGCCTACAATCTTACTTGTAACAACCTGATGACCGATGTGTTCACTTGTAACGAGTAAAATCGCCGGCAAAATTGTCAGAATCGCCTCCACATTAAATTTAGGAAGCTGAAAATTTGGCAATGCCACAAAAGGCGCCGCACTGACTGCCGAAAAATCCAGCATACCGCAAAAACCTGCTGCCACATAGCCTGCGATAATTGCAATTAAAATAGGAATTACCGATAAAAACTTTCTAAAAAGAATCTGACCGAAAACCGCAACCCCTAAAGTCACCATAAATACAATCACATTCTTAGGATTGATTGTTTCGTCCAAAAGACCGCCGTTTTGTGCCGCATTTCCCGCAAGCTCAAGACCAATCAAGGCAACAACAGGCCCCATCGCCGCCGGCGGAAGCACAATATCAATCCATTCTGTGCCAAACTTTTTAATAATCACGGCAACAAGCATACCGCATACACCGATGGCAACAAAACCGCCCAGTGCATACTCATAACCGAATTTTGCAATGACAATGCCGGCCGGTGCTAAAAAAGCAAAGCTTGAACCAAGATAAGCCGGTGCTTTTCCTTTTGTAATTAAAATAAATAACAGTGTACCGACACCATTCATAAATAATACAATCGCCGGGCTGATATTAAATAAAAACGGCACTAAAACTGATGCCCCGAACATTGCAAACATGTGCTGAATGCTCAGTGGTATCAATAATTTTACAGGTACTTTTTCTTCGACTTGAATGATTTTTTTCTCCATTTTATCCTCCCTGATATGTAATCGTAAAAAGCCGCGCTGCACTCTGTAATGCCGCGCGGCTTTCCTGTATTCTATCATATAATGCCAAGGAGGTCAAAATATTTTGTTCATTATATGACTACTTTTTTATAACATTCATTCTCGGGCTTATGTACTTAAATTTATCTCCCCGAACAAGCGACTTTGTTCTGTGAAGCGGATTATCAAATTGGTCATAAACAATTTCACGGATAAGCAATAGAGACGTTCCTGTTTTAATATCCAGCATCGATGCCTCATATCGATTACATTCACTTATCTCTATTTCCATAACAGAATTTCCTGTAACAAGCCCATATTTATCTCTCAATATCTGATAAAGAGATGTATCATCCAGATTTTCCACAAGTATATTTTTCAGATGACCGGGAAAATAAAGATTTTCTAACATTACAGGGATGTTATCCGCCATACGCAACCTTTCAACACGAATAATCTGTTCACCCGGTTCAAGTTTTAATTCTCTGATATCCCTGTCAGTTGCCTCCTCAAGAACAAATTTCAAAGTTCTTCCTCCGGGCATCTTCCCATTTCGTTTACATAAATTAGTAAAGCTATTCGGACTTGACAAGTCTTCTTCCATCTTTTGTTCCTGAACAAATGTACCTTTGCCTTGTTTTTTTGCAAGCACACCTTCATCGACAAGCTGAGCCAGCGCTTTACGCACTGTCATACGACTTATTTGATACATTTCGCTCATTTCCAATTCTGTTGGGATTTTTTGATTTGGTTTGAGCTGCCCCTCTGCAATTTCCTTTAAAATTAAGTCCTTGAGCTGCTTATACAGCGGCACAATACTTGTTGTATCCAACATTTGCATACCTTTTCTCTCCAACTCTGCATATCGCATTTATCTGTATAAATTATAGTACATATATATACAAATAGCAATATATTAGCGAATGTTACAGGAAATTTTTTCCTCTAAACCGCAATTAATATTCTACATGCCACATATATCTTCTGACATCCACCGAATGACATCTGGCATCTGCAAGCTTATGGCTGTAAATACTTAAAACACCTGTAAATACCAGAGGGCTTAAATATTCGCACACATTCGCGCCAAGGATATCAACTCCAAATTCTTTTGCATCAAGCACAGTAACCTTCTTTCCGTATTTTTCAAGAAACTTTACTGCTCGTTCATCCATCACCCGTTCCCGGCCTGTGCCGACAAGCACAAGGAAAGGTACTTCTTTATCAACAACCTCAAATGGTCCATGGAAAAATTCTCCACAATGTATAGGATTTGAATGAATCCACTGACACTCCATAAGAATACAGGTTGTTGTTGTGTATGCTACATTATAATTTGCCCCGCTGGCCATCACATGAATAACCGGTTCATTCTTATGAGCTTTGGCAAACTCAAGTGCCCCCGGCAATGCATAATCTCTTGCTTTTCCAATCACATCATCAAGAATTGCAAATCCCTTTTGTATTTCTTCATAATTCTCATACCCTTCAATTTGCTGTACAAGTTCAATTGCAAATTTAAGTGCAATTGCCATAGACCCTGTAGAATATTGGTACTTCGGTTCATCCCCATAATAAAATACATAATCGCCCTGCTCGCCAAGCGGTGATTCCTCTTTCCCTGTGAGCGTTACGGACACTGCCCCAACAGACTTTGCAAGCTTTGCCGCCTCCACCGCTTCCGGCGTTGAGCCACTGAAGGATAATGTCACAACGATTGAATTTTCATCCAGCGCTTTTGGCGTACAGAGCACAAATTCTTTCGCCGTATAAACCCAGCTTTTAATTTTTTTAGATTCACAGCTTATAAAAAAGTTTGCCGGTGTAAGCCCCGCTTTTGAGCCGCCGCAGGCTGCAAAATAAACCTTGTCAATACCGCCCGTTTCTTTTCTTGAATCAATAATTTCCCGTACAACCTTCTGATAATCTATTTTCATTTCAAATACCTCTCTTAATAATCCAATTTACGATAGTAACGTCTTATTTCCATCGGATGCTTTCTCGCGCTCTCCAACTGTACATTTAATCTGGCATATACCGAAGCAATAATCATTGGACTCAAAATACCTCTGAATTTATCTGCAATACCTTCAAGAGCATAGTCTTTTGTATCAAATACTGTGATATTCCCGCAAATTCTAGTATAACTCACTTTAATTGACAATCTGTTTGAATGTACTTTACTGTTATGGT
>CABUBX010000015.1 GCA_902489925.1 uncultured Lachnospiraceae bacterium
ATTTCATAAAGTGCATCGCCCTCGAGAATGTAGGTGATTTCTAAACTTCTGTGCCAGTGTTTGGCAACAGAGGTTACATGATTTTCTGAAATAAGATAAATCCACGCCAAAAACTGGCTTGGAACCTTAATAATCTCGTGAAAATAATCCATAAAATCTTCTCCGTCTGAATACTGTTATTTTAATTTGATTATAGCAAACCGAACAAACAATATCAATATATATGAAAAAAACAAAAAAATAATATCAATTATTTGTATATTAGTTGCTAAAAAATGCGATGATTATTGACAAGTGATGACTATATAATGTAGGTATCAGTTGGACAAAAAAAGACAAATTTCGAGGGAGGAAATGTTGTGAAAAAAGAGAAAGTAGGATTTTGGCGCCATCTTCTGTTTTTGGGACCGGCATCGGCAGTATTTTTTATTGCTGTGCTTATTCCTTTTATTATCAGTGTGGGATATGCGTTTACGGACTGGAACGGTGTGGCAAATGAAGTTAATTTTGTTGCATTCCAAAATTTTATTGACATTTTTACCGGCAAATCGCGTTTTCTTGATTCGTTTTGGTTTACGTTAAAAATAACGATTGTCAATGTTGTTTTAATCAGTGTTGTAGGTACACTTTTGGCGGTTGCGCTCACATCGAAAATGAAGGGAACAGGCGCTTTCAGAGTGATGTTTTATCTGCCCCAAACAATTGGCGGATTAATTTTGGGCTTTGTATGGCAGTTTATTTTTGTCAATGGCTTTCCTGCGATTGCAGAGAAATTACATATCGGTATACTGAACCAGCAGTGGCTCGGAACAGAAACGACGGCCTTTGTTGCGCTTGTGATTGTCAGTGTATGGCAGAATGCCGGCTATGTGATGGTCATTATGATTGCAGCGCTTTCCGGTATTCCTTCGGAAATGATTGAATCTGCAAAAATCGATGGTGCCGGAGGCGCAACAATCTTTTTTAAAGTAAAGCTTCCGTTGTGTATCTCATATATTACGGTCTGTCTGTTTTGGACAATAGCCAATGCCTTTAAAATGTTTGATTTGAACTTCTCATTGACAAAGGGCGGACCGTACGGTTCTACAAATTCATTGGCATTGGCAATTTACAACGATGCCTTTTCAAATAACAAGTATGGACTGGCAACGGCAGAGTCTATGGTATTCTTTGTTATTATTATGGTGATTACGGGTATACAGTTTTATTTTACAAATAAGAAAGAGAGGGAACTGCTGTGAAAAAACAAAAAATCAAAAGAATTATTTTGTTTGCTGCAATACTTATTCTTGCTCTCATATTCTTGTGCCCGCTGTTTATTGCAGGAATAAATTCATTTAAAACGCTTGGTGATATTATTTCTGAGCCATTAAGTTTGCCTAAAAAACTGTTGTTTTCAAATTATGCCAATGCGTTTACGACACTTGAAATTCCTAAAGTGATGGCAAATACAGCAATAGTAACGCTGGGGTCTGTCGTTGGTATTGTTATTTTTTCAGCAATGACAGCCTACTGGGCAGAGCGTCACCCGACAATATATTCAAAAGTATTCGAAAAGCTTCTTATATTGTCGATGCTTATCCCTTTTGCGTCTATTATGATTCCTATTGTTCAAGTGATGAAAACACTGCATTTGAACAGTACCCTTCAGGGAACGATTATTACATACTGGGGTGTCGGACTTGCCTTTGCCTATTTTATGATGCGAGGTGCGGTCAAGGGGCTTCCCTATGAGCTTGAGGAGGCGGCAAAAATCGATGGCTGCGGTCCGGTAAAGGTGTTTTTTAAAGTTGTTATGCCGCTTTTACAGCCGACAATGGTGACAGTCTTTGTTATGGACATCTTTTGGGTATGGAATGACTTTATTATTCCTTTGATTTTACTTGATAACGGTAAACTTAGCACAATCCAACTTGCAATTAAAAAGCTGTTCAGTATGTATGCGACAAAATGGGATTTGGCTTTGCCGGGACTGATGATGTCTATATTGCCTATTGTTATTGTGTTTATTGTTTTGCAGAAAAAAATTATTAACGGGATTATGGCCGGTGCAGTGAAAGGCTGACGGTGCGAATTTAAGGAGGAAATAAGAATGAAAAAAATGAAAAAGGTTTTAGCAGTGGCATTGGCAGGGATGATGGCTTTTGGTCTGACTGCATGTGAAAGCGGCACATCAACGCCGGATGAAAGTGGCAATAAGGCTTCGGGCGACAAAAAAACTATCTACATTTATCAAATGAAAATTGAGATTGATGAAGCACTCAAGGCGGTGACAGAAAAATATACGCAGACGCATCCGGATGTGGAATTTGTTGTAGAGTCTGCCAGTGATAACTACAATACATCATTAAAAACAAAATTTACAGGCGGCGAGGCACCGGATATTTTTACATTGACAGGCTATGAGGATGCCAAAATGTGGAGTTCAAATCTTGAGGATTTAAGTGGTGAGCCGTGGGTTGAAAATATGGTTGAACAGGCTAAGGAGGGCATTATTGTTGACGGAAAAGTATGTGGATTTCCGACCTCCGTTGAAGGCTGGGGCTATATGTATAATAAAAAGCTTTTTGAGCAGGCAGGAATTAAAACACTTCCGACAACGATGACAGAATTTAAAGAAGTGTGCAGTCAGCTTTCAGACGCAGGTATCCAACCGGTGACAGAGTGTTACATGGATTGGTATCAGGCCGGCATGTTTATGGTCAATGCGGGAATTGCACGGCAGGATGACCCGATGGCATTTATTAATGGATTAAACGATGGAGGCAAAACCTTTGTCGGAGACCCGATTTTTACAGAGCTTGCGAACTTTCTTTTATATGATGTGTCTCAGTGCAAGAGTCCGATGAATACAGACTTTAATACACAGATGGCTCAATTTACAAGTGAGGAAGTCGCTGTTACAGCCGGAGGAAACTGGAATCAGCCGGCACTGGACGCGGTATCAAAAGATATTGAGTCGGGATTAATGTCATTTCCTATTAACGATGATTCTGAGGCAAATGATAAGTTGTATGTAGGAATTGCCGGATACTGGGGTGTTAATACAAACTCACCGGTAAAGGAAGAAGCTAAGGAATTTCTTGAGTGGCTGGCGACAACAGAGGAAGGACAGTCATGCATGACAAAGGATTTACAGTTAATTCCTGCATTTACAAATTTCTCGGCAGATGCGGAAAGTATTGGCGATTTAGGTACAGACGTATCGAAGTATGTTCAGGAGGGTAAGACATACGGACTGTATTATTCTTTCTATCCGGACGGTTTCAATCAGGCTGCCGGTGAAGCTGTTCAGAGATTAGTTGCGGGCAAGGCTTCTGTTGAGGAGTTTTTACAGGAACTTCAGCAGCAGTGGGATAACTTGAAAAAATAATCTGTAAAGAAAATTTGAAAAAGACAGGCTGCCGCAAATGAAGGTTAGAGATATCCGGTTTGCGGCAGCTTTTATTATATCAGGAGGCTTATATGAATATAGAAAAAATAATTGAGAAAATGACACTTCATGAAAAGGTGATGCTCTGCACGGGAAAAAATTCGTGGCAGACAAAAGATTATCCGCAGTATGGTATTCCTTCAATACGCATGAGTGACGGAACAAGCGGCGTCCGTTTTCAGAAAGGTTCTGACGACGAGGGGGCTGTGTCTATATCTGGTGCCGAATCTTTTTACGAGAGCCTAAGCGGGAGATTTGACGATGACGATGCGATAGAGAGAACCTATGAAGCGACGGCTTTTCCGTCAGGCTCTGCAATTGCCTGCTCATGGAATAAGGCGTTAATAGAAAAAATAGGTCAGGCCATTGCAGAAGAATGTCAAAAACTGGGAATCAATTTATTGCTTGGTCCGGGGTTGAATACAAGGCGGCATCCGCTGACAGCGAGAAATTTTGAATACTATTCCGAGGACCCGTGTCTTGCAGGAAATATGGCTGCTGCAATTGTTAAAGGTGTTCAGAAGGAGGGCGTCGGCACATGTATGAAACATTATGCCTGTCACAATTCTGACACGAGAAGAACGAGAGTAAATACACTTGTTTCAGAAAGGGCCTTGAGAGAAATTTATTTGGCGCCCTATGAGTACGTTGTAAAGAACGCGAATCCGACGTGTATTATGACAGCCTATAATCAGGTCAACGGTGAGGAGTGCAGCGGTGATACGCGGCTTGTACGGGATATTCTCAAAAAAGAATGGGGCTTTGACGGAATGGTCATTTGTGACTGGGGTGCAGTTAAGGATTCGGTGGAGGCCAGCCGAGGCGGGATTGATTTGCAGATGCCGATGGCCTTGACTGCTGCAAAGTATCTTGAACAGGCGGTGCTTGACGGAAAAATTGATGAGCGTTTTGTTGATGAGCGTGTAAAACGTATTTTAAGCACTGTTTTTAAACTTAAAGCATGGGAGAAGACAAGAGAAAGCGTGGATTTTGAAGCACATCATCAGCTTGCGGCCGAAGCGGCGGCAGAATCTATGGTTCTTTTGAAAAATGAAGAAAATATATTGCCTTTAGACAGTAAAAAAATTAAAAGCGCAGCAATTATCGGCAGACAGGCTAGGAATCCGCTTTATCAGGGAACAGGGTGCGCAATTGTTCACGCACAGTGCGTGGATAATCCGTATGAATGTATGGAGAAGGCTTTTGGAGATGCCATAAAATTAAGCTATGCAGACGGATACAATTTGGATGGCACAACGACAGAGGCATTACTTTGTGAAGCCGAAGCAGCGGCCCAGACGGCGGATGTGGTTGTTGTTATGGCCGGAACATTCTTGCCGGGTGAGGATGATGACTATAATCGCAAGGATATGTCATTGCCGCAGGGACATCGTGCCTGTATTGAGAAAATGGCTTCTCTTGGGAAAAAGGTCGTTGTTATTCTTGCAAATGGCGACGTATGTGATATGGACTGGACCGACAGCGTTCAGGCTGTGCTTGATATATGGTACAGCGGCGAAGGCATGGGACAGGCACTTGCCGATATTTTATCGGGAAAGGAAAATCCGTCAGGGAAATTGTCGGCGACGATTCCTGTGAAACTTTCTGATACGCCGGCATATCTTGGCTTTGACGGAAATATTTATGAAATTCCTTATAATGAAGATATTTATGTCGGTTACAGATATTATGACAAAAAGGAGATGAAACCGCGGTATCCTTTTGGCTTCGGGCTTTCATATACATCCTTTAAATACAGCAATCTTACGGCAAGTGTCAGTGAAACGGCAGAACAGCTTGAAGTTTTTGTTTCGGTGGATATTGAAAATAACGGGTTATATGATGGCAAAGAATGTGTACAGCTCTATATTGCACCGAAGAAGGACTCAAAATTGCCGAGACCTGTGCGCGAGCTTAAAGCTTTTGAAAAGGTATTTTTGAAATCGGGAGAGAAAAAAACGGTGTGCTTTAAATTGAGTGGACGTGATTTTGCATATTATGATGACAGTCTGAGCCAATGGGTGACAGAAAATGGTACATATACGCTGGAAGCAGCAGCCTCAAGCCGCGATATACGGCTGAGTTTGCCGGTGGAGATTAAGGAACAGAAGCAGCCTGTAAGACTGCTGAAAGAGGACTGCGGCTTCCATGAAATATTTGAAACAGAAACCGGTAAACAGATGCTGTTTGATTTTCTTGTTGAAAAGGGACTTTTAAAAAGAGAGCAGATTGACGCCCGTGTGGAGGCTTCGCTTGCGTGGGCATTTTGGCCGGCTAAGACATTTTTAGATATGGGCGCTTCGGGAATTGTAAGCTATGAGGAATGGCATCATTTTGTGGAAAAAGTAAATAAAGCGCTGCTGCGGTAAAAAGAAAGGGGCAGGTGTAACTCATATGGGTTATACCTGCCTTTTTCTTATGTCTGTCTGTTTTGACAGTTTATATTTTATTTATCCGTAATTTCAGCGTGGAATTCCTGAAGTGATTTTACAGGAAGCTGTTTGTCACGAATCATAGATTTAATGCCTTCAACAGCAGCTTTTGCGGCAGCTGTTGTTGTCATATAAGGAATCTTGCCTTTGATGGCAGCTTTACGGATGTAGCTGTCGTCTGTAGCGCCCTTCTTATTGCCGATTGGTGTGTTGACAATCATCTGGATTTCCTTATTTGTAATTTTATCAAGAACGTTTGGACGTCCCTCTTTAAGTTTTGCAACCTTTGAAGCAGGGATGCCGGAAGCGTTGATTAAATCGCATGTACGGCCTGTAGCAACGATAGAGAAGCCACATTCATGGAAGCCTTTGGCGATATCAACAACCTCAGCTTTATCTCTGTCATTTACGGAGATAAGCACTGTGCCTGAGAGCGGAAGCTTGCCCTGAGTTGCTTCCTGTGCCTTGTAGAAGGCATCACCGAAGTCAGGAGAGAGTCCTAAAACTTCACCTGTGGAACGCATCTCAGGTCCTAAGAGCGGGTCAACCTCAGGGAACATGTTGAATGGGAATACCGCTTCTTTAACACCGTAGTGTGCAAACTTTTTCTCTTTTAAATCAGTTACAGGAGATTTGTGTCCTGTATATGGTGCAGTCATAATGTCTGTTGCAATCTTAACCATGTTAATGCCGCATACTTTAGATACTAAAGGCACTGTTCTGGATGCTCTAGGGTTAGCCTCAAGAACATAAACCTTGCCATCCTCAATAGCATACTGCATATTCATAAGACCGACAACGTTCATCTCGCTGGCAATACGTTTTGTATAGTCTTTAATTGTAGCAATCTGTTCTTCTGTAAGATTCTTTGGAGGAAGGATACAAGCGGAGTCACCGGAGTGAACACCTGCAAGCTCGATATGCTCCATGACAGAAGGAACAAATACATTTGTGCCGTCGCTAATCGCATCAGCCTCGCACTCAGTTGCATGATGAAGGAAACGGTCGATAAGGATTGGTCTGTCCGGTGTTACACCGACAGCAGCATTCATGTAGAATCTTAAAGCTTCATCATCGTAAACAACCTCCATACCGCGTCCGCCGAGAACGTAGGAAGGACGAACCATCACAGGATATCCAATCTTGTTGGCAATCGCTAATGCGTCATCTGCTGTAACAGCCATTCCTGATTCCGGCATTGGAATTTCAAGTTTATCCATCATTTCACGGAAAAGGTCTCTGTCTTCTGCAAGGTCGATTGTCTCAGGTGTAGTACCGAGAATATTGACACCGGCTTTCTTTAAATCAGCAGCAAGGTTTAAAGGTGTCTGACCGCCGAACTGAGCAATCACACCAAGTGGTTTTTCTTTTTCATGAATACTTAAAACATCCTCAAGTGTTAAAGGCTCGAAATATAATTTGTCTGATGTATCGTAGTCTGTAGATACAGTTTCAGGGTTACAGTTGACAATAATTGTTTCAAAGCCAAGCTCTTTTAAAGCTTTTGCGGCATGAACGCAGCAGTAGTCAAATTCGATACCCTGACCGATTCTGTTAGGGCCGCCGCCTAAAATCATAATCTTAGGCTTATCTGTATTGACAGGACTTTCATCTTTCATATGGTAGCTTGAATAGTAGTAAGCAGAATCCTTTGTACCGCTTACATGAACGCCTTCCCATGCCTCAACGATGCCGTTGTTTACACGTTCGCTGCGTATATCAGCTTCACTGACATTTAAAATCTGGCTTAAATACTTATCGGAGAAACCGTCTAATTTGGCCTGCTTTAATACCTCAGGTGTCGGAAGTGTGCCTGCGTTTGCCTTTAATGCTTCCTCCTCCTCAACGAGTTCTTTCATCTGCTCGATGAAGTAGTGCTTAACCTTTGTTAATTCATGAATTTCTTCAACTGTAGCGCCTTTTCTTAAAGCCTCATACATGATGAAGTGACGTTCACTTGTCGGTGTGGCAAGCATTTTAAGCAGTTCTTTTTTGTCCTTTGATCCGAAATCCTTAACGCCGCCAAGACCGTATCTGCCGTTTTCAAGGCTGCGGATGGCTTTCTGGAAAGCTTCCTTATATGTCTTGCCGATACTCATAACTTCGCCGACCGCACGCATCTGTGTTCCGAGATGGTCTTCAACACCTTTGAATTTCTCAAATGCCCATCTTGCAAACTTGATAACAATGTAATCACCGTTAGGAACATATTTATCTAATGTGCCGTATTTGCCGCAAGGAATCTCATCTAATGTAAGACCGCTGGCAAGCATTGCGGAAACGAGCGCAATAGGGAAGCCTGTCGCTTTACTTGCGAGAGCTGAAGAACGGGAAGTTCTAGGGTTAATTTCAATAACG
Source organism: uncultured Lachnospiraceae bacterium (assembly GCA_902489925.1). Classification (GTDB taxonomy): domain Bacteria; phylum Bacillota; class Clostridia; order Lachnospirales; family Lachnospiraceae; genus Scybalocola_A. The sequence goes on from CABUBX010000015.1 coordinate 8,224, forward strand.
ATAATACGGCCTGAAACAGGGTCGTGTGCAAACTGCACGTTAGTACCGCCGATGACCTCTACAGATTCAACAATCTTGTAAGCCTGTCTCTGCAGCTCTTTCTGAACATCTTCAGAAATTGTAAGCATTGGCGCAGAACAGAAGGAGTCACCTGTATGAACACCGAGAGGGTCAATATTTTCAATCATACATACAGTAATCATATTGTTTTTGGCGTCTCTGACAACTTCGACTTCAAGTTCTTCCCAGCCGAGAATAGATTCCTCGACAAGCACCTGTCCGACAAGGGAAGCCTGTAAGCCTCTGGCGCATACTGTCTTTAATTCTTCTGTATTGTAAACAAGACCGCCGCCGGCACCGCCCATCGTGTAGGCAGGACGAAGAACAACAGGATAACCGAGTTTATCTGCAATGGCAAGTGCTTCATCAACAGAGTAGGCAACTTCACTTCTGGCCATCTCGATACCGAGCTCATTCATTGCTTTTTTAAATTCAATTCTGTCTTCACCACGCTCAATCGCATCTACCTGAACTCCGATAACTTTAACGTTATATTTGTCAAGAATGCCGGCTTTATTTAATTCAGCGCAAAGATTAAGACCCGACTGGCCGCCAAGATTAGGAAGCAGGGCGTCAGGACGTTCTTTAGCGATAATCTGTTCTAAACGCTCAACATTTAATGGCTCAATGTAAGTGATATCTGCCGTGTCAGGGTCTGTCATAATAGTTGCGGGATTTGAATTGACTAAAACAATTTCATAGCCAAGATTTTTAAGAGCTTTACAAGCCTGTGTGCCGGAATAGTCAAACTCACATGCCTGTCCAATAATAATAGGGCCTGAGCCGATAATCAGTACTTTGTGAATGTCTTCTCTTTTCATAGTCTACCTTACCCTTTCTTTTTCTTTAAATCTTATAATATAATGTATTTACGTAAAAATCCATGGTTATTCTATCATACTTTTGATGAATAGACAACGTGAATTAGTGACTTTTTTTTGCTTTTTATAATGAAAGTTGATTCTCATAATGAAAAAAAAGTCAAAATAATCAGAGAAAATATTAAAATAATGAAAATTTGTAGGATACAGTCTGCATAAAAGGCAGTACCGATATTTGGCACTGCCTCTATGTTCAATATAATGAATAAAAATTATACGATGCCGTGAGCGAGCATTGCTTCTGCAACCTTCTTAAAGCCTGCGATATTTGCACCGGCAACGAAATTGTTTTCAACACCGTATTCTTTTGCGGCATTGTCAATATTATGGAAGATGTCAATCATAATCTGTTTTAACTTGGCATCAACTTCCTCAAATGTCCAGCTGTAGCGCATGCTGTTCTGGCTCATTTCAAGAGCACTTGTGGCAACACCGCCGGCATTGGCTGCTTTGCCCGGTGCAAAGTAAACACCGTGATTTTGTAAATATTCTGTAGCTTCAAGTGTTGTCGGCATATTCGCACCCTCGGCAACAACCTTACAGCCGTTTGCAACTAATGCTTTTGCGTCATCTAACAGAAGCTCGTTTTGTGTTGCACAAGGGAGTGCGATATCAACCTTTACATTCCAAACACCGCGGCCTTCGTGGTACTGAGCATTCGGACGATAGTTTGTATATTCTGTGAGACGCGCGCGCTTAACCTCTTTGATTTCCTTTAAGGCAGCAAGGTCGATACCATCTGCGTCGTATACCCAGCCAGTGGAATCAGAGCAGGTTACAACTTTTGCACCAAGCTGCTGTGCCTTTTCGATAGCATAGATTGCAACGTTGCCGGCACCTGAAACAGCAACGGTTTTTCCTTCAAGGCAGTCACCTTTTGTTTTTAATAATTCTGCTGTCAGATAGACAAGACCGTAGCCTGTAGCCTGTGTACGGGCAAGAGAGCCGCCGTAGCTTAAGCCTTTGCCTGTCAAAACACCTTCGGAAATATTTCTGATTCTCTTATACTGACCGTACATATAACCGATTTCTCTTGCGCCTGTGCCGATATCACCGGCAGGAACATCAGTGTCTGCGCCGATATGTCTGTAAAGCTCTGTCATAAAACTCTGGCAGAAAGCCATCACTTCTCTGTCGGATTTGCCCTTAGGGTCAAAATCAGAGCCGCCCTTACCGCCGCCGATTGGAAGGCCTGTGAGAGAGTTTTTAAAAATCTGCTCAAAACCTAAAAATTTGATAATGCTTAAATTTACAGAAGGATGTAAGCGAATACCGCCCTTATAAGGTCCGATAGCGCTGTTAAACTGAACGCGGAAGCCTCTGTTTACATGAACCTTGCCATTGTCGTCAACCCATGGTACGCGAAACATTACAATACGTTCCGGTTCAACAATTCTTTCAAGCAGGGCTTCGTTCTGATACTTTTCATCGCTTTCAACAACAAGGCGGAGAGAATTTAAAACTTCTGTGACTGCTTGGATAAATTCAGGCTCGTTTGGATTTTTTTTCACTACTCGGTCAATGATTTCATCTACATATGACATAATTATTCCTCCTTCAAATTCCGGTGAAAATGATTTTGAGCAAATCAATTCTTTCAAAATCGGTTTCATTTATTTTTTTACAATTATAATATAAGAAAGTGAAGAAATCAACAATTTTCAAAGGTGAAAAATCAATAAAATTTTAATGTGGTGAAGGGGAAAAATAAAAAATAATCACAAAAAATGAAAGATTTGAAAATAAAAGATTCATTTTTAGAGGGAATTGAGTCTGTCGAAAAAAGACGTCAGAAATCTCTTTCTTTTGTGGATAAAACGGTGTATAATAATATCGGTTATTGATTCAGAAATATCTTTAGAGCTTATCGAAATAAATCCCGTAATAAATGTAAAATAATATAAATTGTAATATATCATGGAGGACATATGGAGGAAAAGTATAATACATTGAAGCTTACAGAGCTTCGAGAGATTGCAAAGGCAGCCGGAGTTAAAAATACTTCCGCAATGCGGAAACCGGAGATTGTCGAGGTTTTATGTAAACTTGAGGAGATGCAAAAAACTTCAGAAATACAAAAAAATACAACGATAAAAGAGTTGTCAAGTGAGCACCATAAAGATAAGGTTGATTTGAGACCGACAGATAATGTGAAGATGATGGAGGAATTAGACAGCGGGGATATTGCGAATGGTATTCTTGAAGTGATGCCGGACGGATTTGGTTTTATCCGCTGTGAAAATTACCTTCCGGGGGATAATGACGTCTATGTTTCTCCGGCTCAGATTCGCCGTTTTAATTTAAAGACAGGCGATATTGTTGAGGGAAATCTGAAAATTAAGGGGACTACAGAAAAATTCAGCGCATTATTATATGTAAGAAAAGTGAATGGGCTTCATCCGTCGGAGGCCGTGCGGCGCAGCAATTTCGAGGATATGACGCCGATTTTCCCAAATGAGCGTATCCGTCTTGAATCCGAGCGCACAAGTGTGCCAATGCGTATGGTGGATTTAGTGTCGCCTATTGGCAAGGGGCAAAGAGGTATGATTGTATCGCCGCCTAAGACAGGTAAGACGACCTTGTTAAAGCAGATTGCCAAATCAATTCATAAAAATCATCCGGATATGAATATGATAATTCTTCTTATTGATGAGCGTCCTGAGGAAGTGACGGACATTAAAGAGTATATCGAGGGCGATAACGTGGAGGTTATTTATTCAACCTTTGATGAGCTTCCGGAGCATCACAAGCGGGTATCCGAGATGGTGCTTGAACGCGCAAAACGCCTTGTTGAACATAAAAAGGATGTTGTTATTTTACTGGACAGTATTACAAGACTTGCAAGAGCCTACAACCTGACAGTGCCGCCGAGCGGACGTACATTGTCAGGCGGACTTGACCCGGCGGCTCTTCATATGCCGAAAAAGTTTTTCGGTGCGGCGAGAAATATGCGCGAGGGCGGAAGCTTAACAGTGCTTGCAACCGCGCTTGTGGAAACCGGAAGCAAGATGGACGATGTTGTTTTTGAAGAATTTAAAGGAACAGGTAATATGGAACTTGTCCTTGACCGCAGGCTCTCGGAAAAAAGGATATTCCCGGCAGTGGATATTCAGCGCTCAGGAACGAGGCGGGAAGAATTGCTGCTTGATAAAGATGAGCTTGAGGCTGTTTATATGATGCGCAAGGCGCTTGGCGGCATGAAGTCGGAGGAGGCCTTAGAGCATATTCTTGATATGTTTATGCGGACAAGAAATAACAGAGAATTTATTGCCAATATTAAGCGTACAAAAATAATTTAAAATAAAATGAATAAGTCCTTGCATTGTTTGGAAAAACATGTTATAATGTGAAAGCTGTTCAGAGAAAACAGATTGACAAATGTCAACTTTCAATATGATTATTTCGTAGTGAGGTGAAAAACATGAGAGAAGGAATCCATCCAAAGTATTATCAGGCGAAGGTTACTTGCAACTGCGGTAATGAATTCGTAACAGGTTCAACAAAACCGGAAATTCACGTAGAAGTTTGTTCAAAGTGTCATCCATTCTACACAGGTCAGCAGAAAGCAGCAGCTGCTCGTGGACGTATTGATAAGTTCAATCGTAAATATGGTATTACACAGGCATAATGATAAAAGTAAGGTTGAGGTTTTTAAAATCTCAACCTATTTTTAAATTCACAGGAAAGTGGAGGTACAGCCGCGATGAAGTATGCTAAAATCGGAGGGCAGGCCGTCATTGAAGGTGTGATGATGCGCTGCGGTAATGACTATGCGGTTGCCGTGAGGAAGCCTGACGGTGAAATTGAAGTTAAAAAAGATGTATATAAGGGGCTTGTGGGCCGTTTGAATATGAGAAAAGTCCCGATTATAAGGGGCATTTTTGCATTTATTGATTCTCTTGTCCTCGGTATGAAGACGCTGACTTACTCGGCAAGCTTTTACGAGGATGAGGAAGGCGATACATCGGGGAAGTCTGATAAAGCAGGTACGGCCGATAGTGATGGAAAGACGGGCGAAAGCCTTTCAGATAAAATTTTTATGGGCGCGACGGTGGCTCTGTCGGTCGTTCTTGCCATCGGTTTGTTTATGGTGCTGCCGTTTTTGATTTCAAATCTCTTTAGCCGTGTGACTGATTCAGCCTTTGTGCTGTCACTCATTGAGGGTGTAGTGAGGGTTGTTTTGTTCTTAGGTTATCTGGTTCTTATTTCAAGAATGAAGGACATACAGAGAACTTTTATGTATCACGGTGCGGAACACAAAACTATCAGCTGCATTGAACACGGCGATGCGCTGACCGTGGAAAATGCCATGAAACATTCACGCTTTCATAAGCGGTGCGGCACGAGCTTTCTTTTAATTGTTGTCGTTTTAAGCGTGATTTTCTTTATGTTGTTTTTCACCTTTGTGCCGGTAAAAAGTACGGTATTAAAGGTTGTCATTCGAATTTTGCTTGTTCCGGTGATTGCAGGAATATCTTATGAGCTCATACAGTGGGCAGGCCGCAGTGAAAATTGTGTGACAAACACTTTAAGTAAGCCGGGATTGTGGATGCAGAAGCTGACAACTAGGGAACCTGATGAAGGGATGCTTGAGGTTGCGATTGCTTCAATAGAGGCAATTTATGACTGGAAGGCGTTTCAGGAAGAAGTAAAGGCGGGAAATCAATGACATACAAACAGCTGCTTGATGCCGGAACAAAGATGCTCGAGGCTGCGAATATTTCAAATGCTTCAACAGATGCTTGGATTTTAATGCAGTTTGTTTTTAAAATAAGCCGGCTGGATTATTTGATGAATCCGTGTTTGGAGGCTGACCCTGAGGGGGAGTCGCTTTATAAACAGCATATTTTCACAAGAACAAAACATTATCCGCTGCAGTATATTACAAATGAACAAAACTTTATGGGGCTGGATTTTTATGTTGATGAGCATGTGCTTATTCCGCGTCAGGATACGGAGGTGCTCGTTGAAATTGTCCTTGGATATGTGAAGGATGAAATGTCGGTGCTTGATATGTGTACAGGGTCAGGCTGTATTATTACAACTCTTTCGGCGAACAGACGTCTTAGCAGGGCTGTCGGCGTGGATTTGTCGGAAGATGCCATAAAGGTGGCCGAAAGGAATGCCTGCTATCACCGGCAGGATAAGATTGAGTTTGTACACAGTGATTTATTTGAAAATGTTCAAGGGACATTTGATGTGATTGTGTCCAATCCGCCATACATACCGTCGGAGGAGATTGACGGACTGATGACGGAGGTGTGCCATCATGAGCCGAGAATGGCTTTAGATGGCAGCAGTGACGGGCTTTTATTTTACAGAAAAATTATTGAAGCAGCACCGCTGTATTTGAATGAAGACGGGATGCTGTTTTTTGAAATCGGCTGGAATCAGGCCGAGGATATAGGAAAACTTATGAAGAATGCCGGTTTTGCAGGGGTGACTGTAAAGCAGGATTTAGCCGGGCTTGACAGAGTTGTTTTTGGGTATTTGTCGAAGCCGGCAGTCAGTGAATAGGAGGAAGTAGGATGTTTGACCGTTTGGATGATATTTTAATCCGTTATCAGCAGGTCATGGAGGAGTTAAACGACCCTGATGTCGTAAGCGACCAGACAAGATTCAGAAAGCTGATGAAAGAACAGGCTGATTTAGCCCCAATTGCAGATAAGTATACAGAATATAAGCAGACCAGACAAAATATTGAGGATAGCTTGGAACTTCTTGAGACAGAAAGTGATGAGGAGATGCGCGAACTGGCAAAAGAGGAGTTGGCAGAAAGTAAAAATAATCTTGAGAATATTGAAAAGGAATTGATGATTTTACTTATTCCTAAAGACCCGATGGATGAGAAAAACGTTATTGTCGAGATTCGTGCAGGCGCCGGCGGCGATGAGGCAGCGCTTTTTGCGGCAGACCTTTTCAGAATGTATTCTAAGTATGCAGAGGGACGCCGTTGGAAAATAGAGATGATGAGTGTCAACGAAAATGGGCTTGGCGGCTTTAAGGAAATTATTTTTATGATTAACGGCAGCGGCGCGTATTCACGTCTGAAGTTTGAGAGCGGTGTTCACCGTGTACAGCGTGTGCCGGAGACAGAATCCGCAGGACGTATCCATACATCGACAGCAACTGTAGCCATTATGCCGGAGGCTGAGGATGTGGATGTGCAGCTGGATATGAATGACGTTCGAATTGATGTATTCCGTGCGTCAGGCAACGGCGGACAGTGTGTCAATACAACGGACTCTGCCGTGCGTATTACACATATTCCGACAGGTATTGTCATTTCATGTCAGGATGAGAAATCTCAGCTTAAAAATAAGGAAAAAGGTCTTAAAGTGCTTCGCTCAAGACTTTATGATTTAGAGCTGGAAAAGAAGCAAAAAGAAGAAGCTTCTTTAAGAAAGAATCAGGTAGGTACAGGTGACCGTTCTGAGAAAATCAGAACTTATAATTTCCCGCAGGGAAGATGTACAGACCATAGAATTAAGCTGACAATTCATCGCCTTGACCAAATTATGAACGGTGATTTGGATGAAGTGATTGACAGCCTTATCGCGGCAGACCAGGCTGCAAAGCTGGCAAATATGAATGAGGAATAAAAAGTAAGATGACTCTGTGCCGGGCATGTCCCGGTACAGGGTTTTTCTTTTGCCGGAAAACTATTGAAGTTTAGGTAAATGTCTGTTAAGATAAAAAAGTAATTTATTATGCTAAAGGAAGAAAGCGAGAGATATGCGATGGTAATTTCTGAGAATATGGCGGATTTAGTTAAGAACAGCTCGGCGATTCGGGCGCTTTTTGAGGAGGGCAAGGCGATGGCGAAGGTTGTCGGTGCTGAGAATGTCTATGATTTCAGTCTGGGTAATCCGAGCATCCCGGCGCCTCTAAGTATTAAAGCTGCTATTTTAGATATTTTGGATAATGAAGACAGCCGTTATGTTCACGGCTATATGAGCAACGCGGGCTATGAGTCTGTGCGTCAGGCCGTGGCAGATGACTTGAATGAAAAATATGGTGCAGCCTATGACATGGATGATATTGTGATGACTGTCGGTGCGGCCGGAGGCTTAAATTGTGTGCTTCGTGCACTGTTAAATGAAAATGATGAGGTCATCTGTTTTGCCCCTTTTTTCGGTGAATATAGAAGCTATACGTCAAATTTTAAAGGCAAGCTTGTTGTCGTTCCGGCGGATACAAAGGATTTTCAGCTAAATTTAGAGGCGTTGCCGACCTTGATTACAGAGCGCACAAAGGTGCTGATTATCAATAATCCAAACAATCCAAGCGGTGTGATTTATTCGGCGGAAACATTAAAGCGCCTTCAGTCTGTACTTGAAGAAGCAGAGCGAAAAATCGGACATCCAATCTATGTTGTTTCGGATGAACCGTACAGGGAACTCGTTTATGACGGCAATACTGTACCGTTTATGCCGGGAATTATTAAAAATTGTGTGATATGCTACTCTTTCAGTAAATCATTGTCATTGCCGGGTGAGCGTATCGGTTATCTTGCCCTTTCTAAAAATATGGATGCTTATGATGAATTGCAGCCGGCACTCGTTGTAGCCAACCGCTGCCTCGGTTTTGTCAATGCACCGTCACTTATGCAGCTGGCAGTGTCAAAGTGTCTTAAGGAAAAAACGGATGTTGCGGCATATGATAAAAACAGAAAGCTTTTATATAATCGTTTGACAGCGCTTGGTTTTGACTGTGTGAAACCGCAGGGGGCCTTTTATCTTTTTGTAAAATCGCCTCTGGAGAATGAGGCGGAGTTTGTCAGTGCTGCGAAAAAATATCATTTATTGCTTGTGGGGGCATCAAGCTTTGGATGTCCGGGCTATGTACGCATTGCCTACTGTGTAGCCTATGATATGATTGAAAAATCGCTGCCTGCCTTTGAGGCACTGGCTCGCGAGATGGGGCTTTGCTTGGGAAAATAATTTTACAGTGAAAGGAAGAAAAATAATGAAAGCATGGGAAGCAAATGTCAGAAAGGTTATTCCTTATACACCGGGTGAACAGCCGGATAAGGAGAATATGATAAAACTGAATACAAATGAAAATCCGTATCCGCCGGCGCCTGCGGTGAAACGTGCTTTAGAGCTGATAGACCGGGATTCGCTGCGGCTTTATCCGAATCCGGCGGCATCAAAGCTTTTGGAGGCGCTGGCATGGCGTTATGATGTGAATGAAAATCAGGTTTTTGTCGGTGTTGGTTCGGATGATGTCCTTTCCATTGCTTTTTTGACTTTTTTTAATTCAAAGAAGCCGATTTTATTTCCCGATATTACGTATTCTTTTTATCCTGTATGGGCAGATGTTTATAAAGTTCCCTATGAAACAAGAGCGCTGAATCCGGATTTTTCTATTAATGCGGCCGATTACTACGGAGAGAATGGTGGCGTTGTTTTTCCGAATCCCAATGCACCGACATCAAAATATGAGGATTTATCTGTTGTGGAAGATATCCTTTGTCATAATCGGGACTGCGTTGTTATTGTCGATGAGGCTTATATTGATTTTGCGGGACCGTCGGCACTGTCCCTTGTTCCTAAGTACGATAATCTTTTGGTTGTGCAGACGTTTTCAAAGTCTAGGGCTCTCGCCGGAATGCGCATCGGTTTTGCCATCGGACAGCCGGAACTCATTAAAGCAATGAATAACGTTCGTTACTCCGTAAACTCGTACACAATGAGCCGGCCGGCGATTGAAGCCGGTGTTGCCTCGATTGTAGAGGAAGGCTATTTCAGGGTATGCGTTGAAAAAATAAAGAAAACAAGGGATTGGACAGCCGCACAGCTTAAAATGCTTGGATTTACATTTTGCGAGCCGTCGGCAAACTTTATTTTTGCCACACATCCGGATTGCCCGGCAAAAAGGATTTATGAGACGCTGCGGACAGAGGATATCTATGTGAGATATTTTGACAAGCCGGGTATCGACAATTATATAAGAATTACAATTGGCACAGATGAGGAAATGCGGACATTCATTCAGACTTTGAAAGAGAAGTGCCTGTGAAAGATTATGGGAGAAGGGATAAAATCAGGGGCTGCTTGTTTGGGGGCGAAGATGAGACTTGCCGCAACATAGTCGTTTTAACGTTGATATTTTGAGGGCTTTGTAGTATAATTCCTTTATGAGAGTGTGCTTATCACAAAAATAAATCCATCAGGAGGAGAAGACCGGTGAAAAAGATGAATCTAAAAAAACAATGCATACTTTTTATGGTTGCGGCACTTATGTTTACAGGGATGCCTTTAAGCGCGTCTGCTGCAGAAGTAAATGAAAGCAGTGCTGAAGCTATTGAGGCCACTGAAACATTTGCAGAGACAGTGCCAGAGACGAATGCAGCAGAAAAGAAAGAGGCTTATCAGATTGTATATAATCCGGGAGTGCAGGTTAAAGTTCCAAAGAGTTTGTTTGAAGGTTACAGCGGAAGTATAAAAAAGGTCTATGCAGAGGGTGTCGGTGAGATACCGGGAAGATTTTGGTATGAGGATATGCTGCTCGATATTCCTTTAGACAGAGATGTCAAAAAGGGGGTTTATCCGATTGATGTGACTTTCCAGCATGGAGAGGTGTGTTCAGGAGTTATTGAATTTGTCGTGAAAGAAGATATGAAGGGCATTCATATCATAAATTCAGTTGTGAATTTTGATGGAACACAGGATGCTGTTTTCCGTTTTAAAAACGGCACAGGTAAAAATAAGATTACAAAGTTAAGAGAAGTAAGTTTTACAGCCAGATATACGCACGAAGGTGATGATGATAGTGAGCTTAAAGGATTTTGGCTTACCTCTGATAGAGATAGTTATAAAAAATATGTGACCTGCAATCTTGAAAAAGGCGAATTGAGAGTTAGAAAAGAATTTTTTAAGACACAGCTTGGGCAGTCAACTTGCGGTTCGAGATTAATGCCGTGGGTGTACCCTATGACTGATATAAAGTTTGAGTTAGCCAGTGGAGAAACTGTTCGAGTATTCCACTATCCGACAGATGAGGTTACATTATCCGCTGATTTTAAAAATCCGGGAGACAATCGTTGGTATTTTGTAAATCACTATAAAGATAACGGCATTGTCGAAGAAGAAACCGACCCGGTTGAAGATTTTGTAAAACGCTTGTACACAAATATTCTTCAGCGAGAGGCTGATCCGAGCGGTCTTAAAGCATGGACAGATGTGTTAAAGTCAGGCAAAGAGCAGGGCGCTAAGGTGGCACAGGGATTTATTGAAAGTCCTGAATTTCAGAAAAGAAATATAAGCAACGCACAATATTTGGAGATTTTGTATCGGACATTCTTCGACCGTGAGGCAGATAAGGCAGGGTTAGATGCATGGTTGGGCGTGCTTGACAGCGGTTTGTCAAGAATGCATGTATTAAAAGGCTTTGCGGAATCCAACGAGTTTACAGAGATTTGTGAAGAATACGGTATTATCCGCGGAAATATCACATTGACAGCGCCGATGGATCAGAATGAAGGCGTGACAAAATTTATTGTCCGTTGTTATCGGCTGTGCCTCGGACGTGAAGCCGATAAGGATGGTTTAAACAGCTGGTGTGCGCAGATTCTTAGCGGAAAGAATACGGCAAAAGAGGCAGCTTATGGTTTTGTATTTTCCGATGAATTTAAGAAGAAAAACCTTTCAGATAAGGAATATGTAAAAACAATGTACCGTGTATTTATGGATAGAGAGGCAGATCCTGTCGGTTTGGATGCATGGGTGAAGGTGTTAAAGAGCGGCAAGAGTCGTGAACATGTATTTAACGGCTTTGCAGATTCGGGTGAATTTAAAGAAATTTGTGCCGGATATGGTATTCGCTAGAAATAAAATACAATAGAAATCTTTAAGGCCGGGAGTCAAAGTTGGACTTCCGGCTGTTTTTGTGATGTGATAAGATTGAAATACATTCCTGAAAATGCTAAGATATTGACATCAATACTTTTTTCGGAGGGTATCATGGACAAATACAAAATATCTGTCCGCCGTCTTGCAGAGTTTATTTTGAAATCCGGCGATATTGAGCAGACGGCCGGTGCGCTTAAGGATGCCGAGGCAATGCAGGAGGGGCAAAAAATTCATAAAAAGCTGCAGAAAATGGCAGGTCCTGAGTACCGAGCCGAGGTTACCTTAAAAACGGAATATGATGTCGGCGATGATATGATGATTGTTCTTGAGGGACGGGCTGACGGAATTATAGAAGAATACCGGCTTGGCGGACTTGAGGACGGCGGTGAAGCAAGCTTAAAGCTCTATCATACCGTTGATGAAATTAAAGGGACCTATACCGATGTGAATCGCATTGAAGCGCCGCTTCCTGAGCACATGGGGCAGGCGCTTTGCTATGCCTACATTTATGCCCTGCAAAATGATTTGGAAGGCATGGACGTTCAGGTGACTTATGTCAATATAGAGACAGAAAAAGTTAAGCGGTTTACAGAAACGAAAACCTTTGAACAGTTAAAACAATGGTTTGGCGAACTTATGGGTGAGTATGCAAAATGGCTGAAGTGGCAGCGTCGATGGAGAATTAGGAGAAATAAAAGTGCAGAGAAACTGGCTTTTCCGTTCGAGTACAGGCCGAGCCAGCGCATGATGGTTTCCGGTGTTTACCGGACAATTTTGCAGAAAAAGAAGCTCTTTATGGAAGCGCCGACAGGTACCGGAAAGACGATATCAACCATTTATCCGGCAGTAAAAATTATGGGAGAAGGGCTTTCGGACAAGATTTTTTATTTGACGGCAAAGACGATTACAAGGACAGTTGCCGAGGAAACATATGCTCTGTTAAGAGGCTGCGGGCTGGAATTTAAGTCGGTGACGCTGACGGCAAAAGAAAAGATATGCATTTTTGATGAGACAAAGTGTAATCCACAGGACTGTCCGAGGGCAAAGGGGCATTTTGATAGAGTGAATGAGGCTGTTTTTGAGTTGATTACGAAGGAGTCGGCGATTACCAAGACAGTGATTGACGCTTATGCGGAAGCATATCAGGTATGTCCTTTTGAATTTCAGCTGGATATTGCGCTTTGGATAGATGGTGTGATTTGCGATTACAATTATGTTTTTGACCCGCAGGCTTATCTGAAGCGATTTTTTGACAACGTGCTTGAGGAGTATATTTTTCTCATTGATGAGGCGCATAATCTTGTTGAGCGTGCAAGGGAAATGTACAGCGCCCCGCTGTATCTTTCGGATTTTGAAAAAGCAAAGACTGCTGTGCTGCCCTATGAGCGTCGGCTTGCAGGGAAAATTGGAAAATGTATTAAGTGTATGCGTGAGCTTTATGATGAATGTGAGGATTGCAGGCAGCTTGAAAGTGTGGGTGGTTTATCTGTATTTTTGATGCGGCTGATTTCACATATAGAAAAATTTTTGAAAAGTCATACGCCGGCACCTGTAAAAATCAAGGAGAAGATCCTGGAACTTTATCTGAATGCACGTTGGTTTGTCAATGTATATGAAAACATGGACAGCCGATATATTATTTATAATGAGCGGCAAGCAGATAAAGAATTTATGATTAAACTTTTTTGTGTGGACCCGTCGGGAGACCTTGGGGAATGTCTTGCAAAGGGGCGGTCAGCAGTCTTTTTTTCGGCGACACTTTTGCCGATTCAATATTATAAGGCGCTGCTGAGCGTCACACCGAAAGAAGATTATGATTTATATGCCGAATCACCTTTTGACACAGATAAGCGATTGATAGTGACGGCAGGGGATGTCAGCAGTAAGTTTACAAGGCGCAGCCGTCGGGAGTATGAGAAAATTGCGGATTATATTTTGAAAATCATCCGAAGTAAAAATGGTAATTACATGGTGTTTTTCCCTTCGTATGCATTTATGCAGTCGGTGTATGAAATTATTGCCGAAAGGGAATTGAGCAAAGCGGGGAATGGCATAAAAATTATTTTGCAGGAAAGTGCAATGACTGAGCAGGCGAGAGAAGATTTTCTTAAAAGCTTCAAAACAGATGTTATGTCAACGGTCATTGGTTTTTGTGTACTCGGCGGTATTTTTTCGGAAGGCATTGATTTGAAGGAAGACAGGCTGATTGGCGCTGTCATTGTCGGCACAGGTCTGCCACAGACCGGCGGTGAGCGTGAGCTTTTGAAAAATTACTTTGATAAAAAATCGGGCAACGGCTTTGATTTCGCCTATCTTTATACGGGCATGAACAAAGTATTACAGGCGGCGGGACGCGTGATTCGCACGGAAAATGACAGAGGAATTATTGCGCTTTTGGATGAAAGGTTTAATTACAGTCAATATAGAAATCTTTTTCCGAGAGAATGGTTTCCTAATGAACGGGTGGATATTTACAGTATTGAAGAAAAAATAAACAAATTTTGGGAAAATGAAGGCTTGTCATAAATCTTTGTGTATTTTTTAACGTACACAGAGAATAGATATATTTTCCGGCTTTTAATTTACGGGAAAATCTTTTATAATAAAAGTAGCACAGTGCGTACAGTCTGTGTGTATAGGATGGGAGGTTTGTATGGAATGAGGATAGGCTTTATCGGGCTTGGAATTATGGGTGAGCCCATGTGTTACAATATTATTAAAAAGCACGATGATAAGGTGTATATTTTCGATATTGATTCGAAAAAGACGGCACTTTTGCAAAGCTACGGCGCCATTGCCTGTGAAAATTCTATGGAGGTTGCCAAAAACAGTGATGTGATTATTACTGTTGTTCCGCGTTCTGAGCACTCATTGTCGGTCTATCGGGAAATCGAGCCGGTGATGGATGATACAAAAATCTGTATCGACATGAGCACAATTGACCCTGAGGCATCAGAGGAGATTTTTCATATGCTGGCCGGGCACGGCACGCCGTTTTTGGATGCACCGATTGTAAAATCGAGAGATGCTGCAAGACTTGGCGATGTCGGGATTTATGTCGGCGGTGACTATGAAGTTTATCAGAAGGTGAAGCCGGTACTCCAGTATATGGGCAGAAGTATTATGCACATGGGAGAACATGGCAAGGGACTTTTGATGAAGATTTGCCATAATGCACTTGTTGCCGAGATACAAAACGGTGTGAATGAGACGCTTGCGCTCGCGCTCAGGGAAGGCATTGACATTGATAAATTCAGCGCGGCTATTTCGTATGGCGGCGGTCAGAATTATTATTATGATTCAAAGCAGATGGCGCTCAGATATAAAGATTACACAACTCAGTTTTCTGTTGATAATATGGCGAAGGATTTGGAAATCTGCCATAATCTTGTGGCACCGAAAAATTATGAGATGCCGGGGCTTGAAGCTGCCCGCCGTATTTATGCAAAAGCACTTGAAGAAGGCGATGGAGACAAGGATTTTTGTTCAACATTGGAAATTGTGATTCGTGAGCAGGAAAAAAATTGAAATTTAAAGAAATTTATGTTAAGATTTGTTAATGAAATAACAAAGTCTAAGGGAGGATGAAATTATGGTAGTTACAATATGCATTGGAAGCTCATGTCATTTAAAAGGTTCAAGAGATATTATTGCAAGCTTTCAGAGACTTGTATCTTTACACGGTCTTAGTGACAAAGTAGAGCTGACAGGTTCATTCTGCATGGGTCAGTGTGAAAAAGGTGTCTGTGTTAAGGTTAATGATGAACTGTTTTCAGTGACACCGGCAACTGCTGAACAATTCTTTAATGAGGAGATTCTCGGGAGGATTTAATCGTGGCAAATATCGGCTTTAGAAAGGCGAAGTGCAAAGACTGTCATAAGTGTGTCCGTCTGTGTCCTGTCAAAGCCATCCGAAGAAAAGACGAGCAGGCACAATTTGTTGCGGCCGAATGTATTTTATGCGGTCAGTGTATTGAAGCATGTCCGCATCATGCGATTCAGGTGTTTAGTGATATTGACAAAGTGAAAAAATATATTCAGGACGGCGAAAAGGTTGTTGCTTCTTTGTCGCCGGCTTATCTTGGTGCTTTTGATGAAAGTGAGCCGGGGCAGTTTATAGAGGCGCTCTATGAGATGGGCTTTTATGAGGTTCGTGAGACTGCGGAAGGTGCAGTCTATGTGACAAATGAATACGACCGCCTTTTGAAAGAAGGCAGCATGGACAATGTCATTACGACAGTATGTCCGGTCATCAATACACTTGTCGAAAAGTATTATCCTGAGCTTGTACCTCAGCTGGCGCCGATTGTGATGCCGATTGTTGCTCACGGCAGGATGCTTCGGCAGGAATTTGGGGATGACGTAAAGATTGTTTCTATTACGCCGTGTCTCGCAGAAGCACCGGAGGTGCTTAAAGACGAGCAGAGCAAAGGCTGTGTTGATGCTGTCATCAGTTTTAAAGAGCTGATGCGCTGGATGAAGGAAATTGATATTCATGTGACAGAATGTGCAACATATCATCATCAGGAACGCATGAATCCGATGGTCAACGGCGCGTATGCGTCCGGGGACGGTGTGATTAGAGCGCTTAGGGCAAAGTCCGGTGAGCGTGATGGCTACAAAAGGATTGTTGTGTCCGGTGTTGATGAATGTAAAGATATTTTGCAGTGTGTCTTAAAGGGCGAGCTTCATAATTGTCTGCTTGAACTCAATGCCTGCGTATCAGGCTGTGTAAATGGCCCGGTATCCGGTAAAAAGTCCAATGACAGATTCAAATCGCAAATGCTTGTCCAAGAAAGAATAATGCCGGAATTTCCTGAATATACGGAAATCGACATGGATTTATCCAAGCATTTTCGGGCACATTCAGAGCCTGAGGAGATGCCGTCTGAGAGAGCTATAAGAGATATGCTTGCGAAAATCGGCAAGGATACACCGGACAAGGAGTTAAACTGCGGTGCATGCGGTTTCAATACTTGTCGTGAAAAGGCAATTGCAGCCTTGAAAAAGCGCAGCGATATTTACATGTGCGTCAACTATATGTATGACCGTTTAAGCTCACTGACAGATGTCATTATGTCTGTGACTCCGG
>CABUBX010000016.1 GCA_902489925.1 uncultured Lachnospiraceae bacterium
GGTTTTATAAAAATTCCATTTTCATTGTCAAACATCTTTTTGTCTCCTTCTCAAAAGCAAAAATGCTTTCGTCCTCTGCAGACGAAAGCATCTTATAAGCGCCGCCGCAAAAGCCTTTATACTGTTATCATCAACCTTTGACAGCACCTGCCGCAAGTCCGCCGTAAATCTGCTTCTGGCAGCAAATAAATATAATCAATGCAGGAAGCAGTGTAATAATAACGCCTGCACATATATAGTTATACTGGCTTCCCAAAGGTCCCTGGAAAGTATAGAGCGCTGTTGACACAACACCGAGATTTGCCTTATCCTGCAAATACAGGTTCGCCATATAGTATTCGTTGTATGTGCCGACACCCTTCAAAATCATTACCGTAATAATTGCCGGCTTCAGCAGAGGGAATAATATTTTAAAGAACACCCCAAAGTATGTACATCCGTCCATAATCGCCGACTCATCAAGTGACGGAGAAATATTTTCAAAAAACTGAATGAAAATTGTCACAGAAATAATGTCTGTACCCATCATAACGATAATGTAGCCATATAAGTGATTGATAAAACCAAGGCTGTTCATAATCGCATAAACCGAAACCTGCATTGCGATACCAGGAAGAAGGCTGGCAAAAAGGAAAAGGTTTCTGATTAATGCGTTGCCATGGAATTTAAAACGGTTCAGCACGTAAGCAAGCATTGAGCCAATCATGACTGAGCCTAAAAGCACGCATACAAGAACAATCAATGAGTTAATAAAGGAAGTTCCCATATTCGCTTTATTCCACGCCTCGATAAAGTTATCAAAGTAAAGCCATGAATCCGGAAGTGTCATAACATTTGTATTCGCATATTCCTCCGGCGTTTTAAACGCTGTAATTACACAGCTGACAATCGGAAGCACTGCAACAAAGGATGCTGAAATAAGCATAAAATATTTAAAAATATTCCAGATAATTTTCCTTGCCCACATTCCCGGGGTCATTCCTGATGCACTTGTATTCATCCTGCTGCGCCTCCCTTCACTGTATCGCTGCCCCGAGCTGTTGTTAACACAGCTGCACTTTTAGCTGCTGTCTTCGCCTGCTTAGCGGCACGTTTATTCATCTTTTTCGCTGAACGGCTGCCGTCATCATCTGTAGGGAACAGCTTGTTCATAATAACTTTCTGAAGCATTGTTGCTATAAATATAAGAATGAACAAGATAATTGCCATCGCCGAAGCAAGTCCGACCTTCTGATTTGTATGGGCAAGCTGGTTCATCTTGACAAAGTATGTCGCTGTTCCGAATGAGCCGTTTGTAATAACATAAGGCGGTTCGAAAGCACTGAGCGAGCCGGAAATCGATAAAATAATATTCAAAACAACAACTGATTTAATGCTCGGAAGCATAATATATCTGAATTTATGCCATGAATTGGCACCGTCAATTGCAGCCGCCTCATATAATGTCTGGTCAACAGCCATCATCGCGCCGAGGAATAATACCATGTTCTGACCCATGTATCGCCAGATAGATGTACCCGCCAGCGAGAAGTTGTTAATACTCATATCCTTAAGCCAATATGGCAGATTTTCCAAATTAAAGCCAAGCCATCCAAGGACTGTATCGAATACAAAGCCTCTTGTGAAGAAGAATTTAAAAATAAATCCGATTGCAATACCACTGATTAAATACGGGAAAAACAAAAAGCCTTTAAAAAGCGCACTGCCTCTTGTTTTAAAACAGAGAATTGTTGCAAAAAACAAAGCCAAAACAAGCTGTACAAAGCCACCGGCAATATAAAATAATGACAGCTTTAAGGTTGCAAACAAATCATCTCGTGTAAATACTTCTATATAATTTTCTAAGCCGACAAACTCTTTTACTTTCAAATAGGTTCTGTCGTACAAGCTGAATTTAAACATTTCCAAAAACGGAACATAGGTAAATACCAATAGCAATGTCAAAGGAATTGTCATAAACGCAATAAGAACAAGCATTTTCTGACCCTTCCGGCTTCTAATCCATTCGCCAAAACCCTTTTTATTTTTCATTCGAGTTTTCCCAGACATAAGCTGCCTCCCTTCTAACTTGTCAGGGCACACTTTTTATCGTGTGCCCCATTCAATGATTCTTTTTATTTTGTTGCAGCTAAGTAGTCGTATTCTTCCGGTGTTACACCGTTTTCTTCCTGAGCAGCTGTCCACTTCTCATTCCATTCTGTCATAATTTCATCAAGTGTCTGTGAACCTGTCAAAGCGGCTTCAACGATTGCCTGAATCGGCTCATTTGCAACGTTGATACCAAGCTCGGAAGCGTTATTGATGTCATTGTATAATGTTTCTTCACCTGCCGGCGCCGGGTTATCCATAACAAGAGGAATACCTTCCATATCCTTTAATGTTGCCGGATAAGGCGCATCCTTAACAATAGAGATACCACCCTGATTTTCAGCAAAGCCTGATTTTTCTGTAAGCCATTTAATGTAAATCATAGAAGCAAGCTTGTTGTCATCAGATGCGTTTGCATTGATGCAGTATGCATAGTCAGGGCCTGCCGATACGTACTGTCCGCCATTAACTGTAATTGGGAACGGCATGTATGCGATATCGTCAGGGTTGCTGCCGCCTGCCTGCATCTGTGTGATTGCCCATGAACCAAGTACCATACATCCGATTTCGCCGTTGTTAATCATACCCTTGCTGCCTTCCCAGTCAGTTGTTGTCGGGTCATCTTCTACAAGACCTCTTGCAACTGCTTCATATAATGTATAGTAAACAGCGTAAGGACCTGTCATATCGTCATGCTTCTGGAATGGGTTTAAGCCGTGTGTTAAGCCCATGTTTGTAAAGTCTGCGTCACCTGTTGCAGAACCTGAGATGTAAGCGTTCCATGCGCCCATTGTCCATACTGCCGCAAAGTTTGTGTAAAGTGGAATAGCGTCTGTGTTATCTTTGATTTTCTGTAATGCATCAAGAAATTCCTCCGGTGTCTTTGGAAGCTCTGTAATGCCTGCATCAGCGAATACCTTCTTATTATAAACGATACCCTGAACGTTACCCATTGAAGGAATACCGTAAGACTGTCCGTCATAAGCGTTGTTGTTTAACATGATGTAATCATTCTCAAGGTCAGCTACTGAACCGAAGCTTACGAACTTGCTTGGGTAATCAGCCTTGTCAACTGTTGTCGGCATCATACAGATATCGCCCCAGTCATCTGTTGTAAGACGCATTGTCATGTCATCTGCATAGTTTGTCACTGCTTCGTATGTAATCTTGATGTTTGGATATAACTCGTTAAACTGCTTAACATAGTCTGCAAACAATGTGTCTACAACGTCTGTCTTATGTGTGAGCACTTTAATGTCTGCTGTCAAATCTGTGTAATCCTCACCAAGCTTAATGTCTGTGATTTTTTCAGGAAGATTACTTTCAGTATTGCCTGTGCTCTCTGCGCCTCCTGTTGTTTCTTTCCCCTCTGTCTCTTTTGAGTCACCGCCGCCGCAAGCTGTCAATGAAGCTGCTGCCATAAGTGTCGCTAAACTTACAGCTAAAATTCTTTTTGCTTTCTTCATAATTTTTTCCTCCATTTTTAAGTTTTTTAAGCAAATTTAACTTTAAATAGATATTAACATAGACTTATATAGTTTTCATCATAGAATCTTGGTATTTATATACTTTTCTTGGTGTTAAATTGTATTTTTATCATTTTTAACAGTTTTTAATCTGCATTTTTGGTGATTATGTATATAGTTATTTGAGTTTTTAATGCAATTCCACCTTCTTCTTTTTATACACCCTTGTTTTTGCCTTGTTTTCTTGATTTTTAATCAAATTAAATTAATTTATATTTTAAGTCATTTTAACTTTTATCCTTTAATCCCTATTAGATTCCCTGTGCTCAAATGACGAATTTGCCATAATTTAACTTAAAATATTTTCTGTGAATACTAAGTGCATCCATAATTCATATGTGATATGATAATAAAAGAAAAAACACAAAGCAGATTGCAGAGGTGATTATTTTGAATTTTGAAAAGGAATTAGAAAAACTTGAAATGCTCGATGCCAATATTGCCGCAGCCCTGCGGAAAATGAAGCCGATGTTTCCCTTCATAAGCGTGAATCCTGAAAATGACCTTTATATTTACACAAGAACATTTTTTAAAATCACCGCCAAATATCCTTACATGATTCGGCACACACAGCATGATATCGACGGTCTTTGTCTTTTATACACCGTTGACGGCGAGGGACTTTTAACTTTAACCGACAACACTCAGTTTCATCTCACCGCAGGCAAGCTTTGCTTTTATCCTCAGGCAATGACTTCCAATTTGAAAATTATCGCCCCACACTGGGAACATTACCTGCTTATCATCAATGGCAATGAGCTTTTGTGGTTTTACACGAAGCTGCGCGACGCCTTAAACGCCTCCGCCGGACTTTTAGAAACAAAATACACTAAAATCCCCCTGATGCTGTCCGCCTATGAATACCGACATGATTTTTCCAAAAATACGGACATGTATAATTTATCCTATACAACAGCGCTGCTGTCAGAGCTTATAACCCTCGCCGTCCACGCAGAGCCAAAGCCTGATATTCCCGAATATCTGCAGTCGATTCGCCTGCTCTTTGACGAAAAATACAGCGATTATTATTCCCTTGATTTTCTTGAAAAACAATATAAAATCAACAAATACCGAATAGCCAAAGAATTTACCCACTATTACGGCATCGCCCCGATAAGCTATTTAAACCGCCGCCGAATTGAGGCCGCCAAGGGGCTGCTCTTATCCACAAACAAGAAAATCCATGAAATTGCAGGCGAAGTCGGTTATGAAAATCCAACCCACTTTATAAATGCCTTCAAAAAGCAAACCGACATGACGCCGCTTATCTTCAGAAAAGTCGGCGTCCATATATAAAACAGCAAGTTCTTTTCTATAAGACGCAAAAAGCCGGGACACAAAGGTTTTCTATCCCTTTATGTCCCGGCCTAAAAAACACCGTATGCAGCTGACTACAGTCTTTTAACACTTTCCTTGATAACCATCTTTCCTGTAACGACTCTTGTCAACTCCGTATCCTTCTTATGGTGCTTTAAGTGATTCACAAGCTTATCAATCGCCACCTTCACCATAGCTTCCACATTCACTTCATAAGTCGTAATCTTAATATCACAAAGTCCTGTGTACAAATAATTGTCGTAGCCGACAATCGAAACATCCTCCGGCACCTTATAGCCCTCCTGTGCAAGCAATTTTATAAGCTCGCTCGTCACCAGGTCACAGTTGCAGGCAAAAGCCGTCGGCATCTCTTTTGGAAGCGACAGTCTGTCAATTTCCATACGCCCCGTGAATCCTCGGTCGGCAATCACCCAGTCCTTTCGCAGCGGAATATTATTTTCCATCAACGCTTTGCAGTAGCCGAAATATCTGTCTGTAATACTGTTGTTGGCAAGCACCGTACCGACATAGGCAATATCCTTATGCCCATTTTCTATAAGGTAATTCACCATATGGTACATGCCATAGAAGTTGTCGGAAATGACGGCATCCGCAAAAACATTCTTTTTGGCAAAGTCCACAAGTACAACAGGGATTTCCGATTTCTCCATGAGAAATGTCAGATATTCATCTGTAATCTCGCCAAGGATTGCAATGCCGTCTGCATTCTTTCCTTCGACGCTCAGCGGCAGCACCTGGTTTTCTTCATCTTCCTGCTTTAATGCTTCATAAAGCACCATACAGTTTTTATTCTTAGCCGCCGTACAAAACTCCTGATAAACTTTCCAGTAAAATGACGGATAGGCGCCGAGATACTTATCTGCAATAATCACACAAATATTCAGCATCCTTGTCTTATCAACAATCACCGGTCCCTGCTTTGTCTTATACCCCATCTCCGCAGCTGTCGCCCTGATTTTATCTCTCAGCTCATCGCTGACACCTTTTTGTCCTGAAAGCGCATTCGATACAGTCACCGTGCTTACGTCGAGACGTTTGGCGATGTCCGACAGCCTTACTGTCTTTCTCATCGACTGCGCACCCCCTTCCAATAGATAGTTTTCTTAATCATTCCAATATATTACTTTAATTATATTAATTTTACTTAATTTTGTCAAGAAAACCATCTATATTCGACAAAATTCTTTACTTAAAATTAAATTTCCCTGCAGACACAATCCGGTGTATTCAAAAAAGCCGCTAAGAATATCGCCGGGGAATTCCAGTATATTGTAATTTCATTCAGCGAATAACATTCCCACACATCAAGATAACACTTCATCGGCGGTGTTCCCGGTTCAACAAGCCACTCTGCCTTTTCATCACATGGATTTCTGTTCGATCCGCCGGAAACAAATCCCGGAATTGTTTCATCAATGCCGTCTGACACCGTAACACGGTTATGAGGATTTTTGAAAGCATTTTCTCCAACCCCGGTCACATAGCTGTAACCGACAGCGTTGACACCGAGCAGGTAATCCATCTGCCGCTGCGCCGCCGTTTTATAATCTTTCTTGCCTGTAAGTTTATAGGCCGATGCCAATACCATTCCTCGGTTGAGCACAACCATATTGCTGCCCCAGCCATAATCTTCATTTTTCATCGCCGCACCGTAACCGCATGCCGCACTCGTCTGAAGCAATTCATCTGCGGAAGCGATAAAGCTCTGCTTAAATTTTTCTCTAAGACCGTTTGAACATTCATCCTTCATATCAAAGAAAGCCCAGCCTGCAAGTCCCGAAACATCGGTCCAGCCAAGCGCCGATTTATCGCCCGCTTTTTCAAAATAATTTTCGGCATCATGGAGGTAACACAGCTCACCTGTGGTGCCGTAAAGCTCTGCTGCCGCCCAAAGCCGCTCGTCATTATCATCTGTGTCCTCATAGCCGCCCGTATTACACCCTTTTGGATTTTCAAAACCGATAAACTCAGGATGTGCCGCAAGCCATGTATAGGCTTTTTGCGCGGCACAAAGTGCCTGCTCGCAAAAATCCGGCGCATAAGGCTCATAAACTCTTGAAGCCAGCGCCATCACAGCCGCAAAGGCGCCCGCAGCCATTGTTGACGGCGGAAAAAGAATCATCTGGCGTTTATCCTTACACGGCATCACAAAGTTCGCGTGGCGCATGGATGTCAGCTTATGGCTGACACTGCCGTCATCCATCTGCACTTTTAAGAGCCAGCGAAGCTCATAGAGACATTCATTTAAAATATCCGGCATACCATTGCCGCTTTCCGGAATATTCAAAGACTCCGCAAAGCTTTCCGGGAACCATTGCCATGCATAAAGGATATGTGCCAGCGCTGTTGCCGCCGCTCACATCAAAAAACGGTACATTCCACGCATCACCGCCGGCTTTTGCAAATGCGGCAAAATCTTCCGCCGTTTCCTTTGCCCCCTTCGCAACAAGGTTGACATAATCATCAAGAAGCACCGCTTTTTCACTGTGACAGCCTTCCCGCGCAAAAACACCTGCATATTTTTCCTCCAAAGGCATACCGCACCGCTGAAAATAAAGCGCCTTGCACAAAAGCTTGTTTAAGTCCCTGTAAATATTTTGCCCGATTTCAAAGCTATAAGATTTGGCATCTTCTTTCTTTACATAATAGCGTCCCTCGGCTGTCAATTCCGAAAAATCAGCCTGCCACACTTCATCCTCTGAAGCCTCATCAAAGCCAACATAAACGGCATCACAGCAAAACACACATTCTCCCGAATCTTTTGCACAAATATACACCTGCGGCGCCAAAGGTTTTTCAGTCTCTGCGCCTTTCCCGGAAACTGCAATGACTGCTGTTTTCTTACTTTCAGGCATATAGCCCGATTGATTTATGTAAACTCTCATAACTAATCTCACCTTCGCAACTGATTTTACAGACGTTCAAAATGATATAAATGGCTTATAAAATCGCCAAAGTCTCTTTTAACAAGGAAACCTGCATTCATTAAAACCGAGCCTGCATAAATTTCGCCCGTTTCCTCCAAACGATATTTCGCCGAAGCATCAAGCCCTTTAAGACGAAGTCTGCGGCTTTTAAAGTTAGCCTCAGAAAGTACCTGAACATAGGTAACTAGAGCCTCTGACTTATCCTTTGCCACAACCTCCCAGCAATCATACAAATGATTTTTTCTCCAGGAAGCAACGCGGTAATAATCGCCCTCTCTGACAAGCGGATGATATTTATGATACATCTCCGTCTGAGACTTCATCTCGTCTCTGTCCTCCTGAGAAATCTTTGTAATATCAAGCTCATAACCGAAAGTACCTGCAAGCGCTACATGACCTCTTGTTGTAAACGGTGTCGTTCTTCCGACTGTATGATTCGGACAATCACTGACATGGGCACCCATACAAGAAAGCGGATAAATGAGTGCCGTGCCCTCCTGAATCTGAAGTCTTTCAATGGCATCCGTATCATCAGAGCACCAAATCTGAGGGCTGTAGTATAACATTCCCGGGTCAAAGCGCGCGCCGCCGCCCGAACAGTTTTCTAAAAGAAGCTGCGGAAATTCCGTTACAAGCCTCTCCTGAAGTTCATAGACACCGAGCACATAGCGGTGATACAACTCGCCTTGATGCTCACTGTCAAGATAAAAGCTGCCCACATCTGTCAGCTGACGGTTCATATCCCACTTCACATAGGAGATATCCGCACTTCTCAGGATTTTTGCCACACATTCATAGGCATAGTCAACAACCTCCGGTCTTGACAAATCAAGAACATACTGGGCGCGGCTCTCGGTTGCCCTTCTTCCCGGAATCTGAATTGCCCAATCCGGATGTGCCTCATAAAGCTTGGAATCCGGTGAAATCATCTCCGGCTCAAACCATATACCAAATAAAAGACCTTCTGCCTTAACTTTTTCTACAAGCGTATTTAAGCCGCCCGGCAGCTTCTCCTCATTGACAACCCAATCGCCAAGCGAGCTGTCATCGCTGCTTCTGTGCCCGAACCAGCCATCATCCATCACAAGCATCTCAACACCCGCTTTTTTAGCTTCCTTCGCAATGGCCACAAGCTTATCTGTATCAAAATCAAAATAGGTTGCTTCCCAGTTGTTAATTAAAATCGGACGTGCCTTGTGAAGATACGGGCTTCTGATTAAATGATTTCTATATAAGTCGTGGAATGTACGGCTCATTTTTCCAAGACCCGCATCGGAATAAACACAGACAACCTCCGGCGCCTGAAATGCTTCGCCCGGCGCCAGCGCCCATTCAAAACCTTCCGGATGAATACCCATCACCATTCTTACTGAATTAAACTGGCTTGCCTCCGCCATCGCCAAAAAATTACCTGAATAGACAAAATGCATCGCATAGACATCTCCGGCATCCTCTGTTGTATCCGGCGTCATCAGTGCCATAAACGGATGTTCCTGATGGCTCGACTCACCGCGGACAGAGCTTACGCTGTGCTTTCCGTAAGTTACATCGCACTCAGTCATATGACGCTCTCTCGCCCATGAACCGCTTAAAGAAAGCATCTTAAAATCTTCATTGTCCATATCCATGCAGGCACTCAAAACCTTTTCCACATAGAGTTTTTCATTTCCCTCATTGACAAGACGGACACTTCTTACAATGGCATCGCTGTCATCAAAAATACTATAGCTTAAAACAACTTTAAGACCAATCGCCTTATCCTCACAATGAAGCTCAAGCGTATGAACGCCCTCATTATTTTGGGCAAAGGTTGACGGCATCCCCTCTAAAGGTCTTTTGCCATCAAAAAGTTCATAGTTTACATAAGTCAATTCGCATGCTCTGTGACCTGACACTGTGCGTATATTTAAACTGCTCTCACGATAATCACCGACACCCCATGTTGAATATTCTGTCGGGAAAGTGTCCGAAAACGAGCATTTCTCTCTCATATTTTTTGAAGGCACAAACGGCGCTTCACCGGTTCTTAAAAGGTCATATACGCCCTCAAGATTTTCCAGTTTTTTTCCGTAATATGCATGTCCCACATAGCCGTCTGCAATACCAATCACATAACTTGTTGTCATCGTATGAAGGCAAAACAGCTTTTGTTTTTCATCATATAAAATTCCCACAATAAGTCCTCCTTATTTTGAAGTATAAAAATCTTTAATCACCTGACAGGCCGGTTTTTGGTAAACTGAGTAACCATCATTAATAATCGGATATTCAAGGTAATTGGATACCCAATCCCAGCAGACATAGCCTTTAAGCCATGGGCGTTTTTCACCCTCCTCAAACATCTTCTCATAGTAGCGGCGCTGTTCCTCCAAGTCAAACGGTCCTTCAAAAGTCCAGTCATTCGGCACATTAGCGCTGCCCTTGCGGCACGGAATACCGCACTCCGCGAAGAAAAACGGCTTGTCATATTTGTCTGCCACAGCTTTAATGCGCTCAAAATTCTCATCCCATTTGTCAATCGGATAATAACCGCTTGATGAAATCACATCCAGCGCATCCCACCATGTCACCATTTCTTCCTGATATTTATCTGTATTATAAGTTAAAAGTCCGGTATACACAAGGCGCACTTTTTTAACAAGCGCTCTCCAATATTTTTCCTGACGCTCTGCCATAACAAGCTCACAGCCTATCATCAGCATCTCACAGCCTGTCTCCTCAGCAATCGCCGCATAGTGCAGCATATACTCCGTGTAATTTTTAAACCATACACTCCACTTAGGCTCACATGGAACATCCTTATCGAAAAAGTTAATAAATGCCCGCCATACACCATTGCGGCAATTGAGCATCGGTTTTAAAATGACACGAAGACCAAGTGTCTTTGCATAATTGATAACTTCTCTCAATTCATCATCTGACGGCATATGATTACCCGTATAATCAATAGCTTCTGAATGTGGTGTATCCTGTAAGGCACCGATAGCAATAATCGCCGTATCCAAAGCAGTGCTTTCCTTTAATGTATCCATAGCCTCCTTAATCTGTGCCATGTCATAACCGCCGCCCGCACTTTCACATATACGAAACGTAAAGCCTTTTATAAATTCAAACTCTTTTCTCATAATTGCTGCCTCCTAAAAAACTTCTTATATTTTCATACTATCATCTAAACATTTATTCCTATCAAATAGAATGGATAATATCGCTATTTTTTGTCTTTTAGCGACCCAAATTTTATTGTCCCCCCGACTTAAATATGATATATTTTAACCATGCCTTTATCACTGTCCTAAACAAAACAGGCATATGCCAAATATCATTTCACGGAGGATAACCGATGTACTATGAATTTAACTCTGAAATGCTGCCGCATATTTCATATATCAATTTATATTCCGGCACGGACAGCTATGTGCATCCAAAACGAATCGCCGGAGAATATATTATTTTCCTCATAAAAAGCGGAACCTTAAACCTTCGGGAAAACGATGTCCATTATCACCTCACCGAAGGTGATTTGATTATTTTAGACCCTTACAGCGAGCACGAGGGCATCGCCCCCGGTGTAGATGAGCACTACTATATCCATCTTCGCCCGGAAACCTTTAAACCGTTTACCTTACCGGAAAATACAACCATCAAGCAGTTTTTAATCGCCAACCGAAGTCTCAATTACACCGTACCGGCCTTTACCCAGGATATGTACGACTGTTCACGGCTGATTCTTCCTAAGAAAATGCATATTTCCGACAGCACTGTGCGCCACAAGTTTGAACTGGCACTCAAGCAGGCCGCCTTTGTCTCCGAGCACAGGGAGGATTATTATAAACTCACCTGTTCCTCCTGCTTCCTGCAAATATTAATTGAATTGGCTACTTATTATTCCAACACAGTCCTTTCTGTAGGCAATGAAAACTTTTCAAAAACACAGTTGGAGTTACTTGAAGCACTGACAGACTATCTTCATAAAAATTACGGAAAAAAACTGACCGGCGCCTTACTTGAACAGAAATTTGAAATGAATTTTGATTATCTGAACCGTATTTTTAAACGAAAATACGGCACACCGATTTTTACATATTTGAATACTTTGAGAATTAATAAATCTGTAGATATGCTTATAGCCGGCAACACAAAGGCTTATGAGATTGCCCGCGCTGTCGGCTATAATGATGAATATTACTTTAGTAAAGTATTTAAGAAGCAGATAGGGGTGTCACCGAAGAATTTTTTGAAGCTGAGAACATAAAGAACGATAGGGCGGAAATTTTCAATAAGTTTTGTTGGCGCACTACAAATGTGCGCTGCACAAAACTATTGAAACTTTCCGCCTTTTCTATCCTTTCGGGACTTCTCTGCTTCAAAAATTTTCTCAAGGTTCCTTTTGAGGGCGCCCGTCACTCCACTTCTTCGTAGTCGAGGTCGTCGATGGTTCTTGCACCTTCTTTGAGGTATGTCCCCATCTCGCCGCAGGCCGGGCAATGGCCGAAGTCGTCGCCAAATTCGGCGATTAAGTCTGTGGCGTATTTAAAAAGCTTGCCGCATTTTGGACATTTATAATAAAAATATAATGCACCCCAGCTCATTTTATGCCTCCATTATTTCAGGCTTAAAATCTGACGAGCTTCATCCGGTGTAGCTGCCTGTCTTCCAAATAATTCAATTGCCTGTTTTGCACGTTCTACAAACTGTACGTTGCTCTTTGCCAGCTCTCCCTTACCAAACATAACATTGTCTTCCATGCCGACACGAATATGGCCGCCCATAGCGATAGCCGCATACATGATTTCCATAGCGCTGTGGCCGACACCAAAGCAGGACCATGTTGAGCCCGGGCAAAGGGAATCCATTGTTTCTTTCATAAATACAAGATTCTTTACAGAACCCGGAATACCGTTGGCACATCCCATACAAAACTGGAAGTGAAGCGGTGTCTTTAATACGCCCTTCTTTACATAGTAAGCTGCATTTGCAATCATACCCGGGTCAAAAGCTTCAATTTCAGGTTTTACGTTGTACTGCTGCATTGTTGCACCGAGTTCTTCAAGGAAGGCCGGTGTATTTAAGAAAAGACTGCTGTTTAACCAGTTCATTGAACCGCAGTCATAGGAAGCCATTTCAGGGCTTAACTCTCTTAAATGTGCCTGACGTGTCTCGTCTGTCGCATGAAGGTCACCGGATGTTGTAAGATTTAAAATAATATCGCAGTCCTCATGAGCACGGATTAATTCAACGGTCTTTTTGAATTTTTCTTTGTCCATTGTGCCGTTGCCTTCATCATCACGCATATGAAGATGTGCTACAGCAGCGCCTGCTTTCCAGCATGCATAAACGTCCTCGGCAATTTCTTCCGGTGTCATCGGCACTGCCGGGTTATTTTCTTTTTTAGGCCATGCACCTGTCGGTGCGATTGTAATAATCGTTTTATTCTTTAAAGCTTTATCCATGATTCATTCCTCCAAATTTTAAACAAAAGGGCGCTGCAAAAAACAGCTTTCGCAACACCCTTTCCTTACATTATTATCTGCTCTGAACGCCTGTTCCGCAGTAAAGATATGTTCTGTCCGGAACATCGTTTAAATCGTCCTCATCAATTTCTGCAACGCAGCGAGCCATAGAGCCGTCGCCCATGTACCATCTTAATGGGAAGCAGTAGAATCTGAAACGTTTGCCTTTAACCTTTTCAAGGTCACCGCCAAGGTTTTCAACACCTACAATACCGTGTCCGAGCATTGTCTTATGACATGGTTCCCATGTACCCCAGCATCCGATAGCTTCCAAAGCGCCGAATTTCTTATCGTAAGCTTCTTTGCCGTGGATTCTGATATATTCTTCTTTGTCAAATTCAGCGTAAGCTTCCTCGCCGAATTTTTCTTTGTATTCTTCTGTGATTGGTCTGCCTGATGCACCAAGAAGGTTCATTCTTGTCATACCATTGTTGCCCATAGCTGTGTGAAGCGGATGGTCAAGTGCCTGCATATCCATAGCAACACATTTAACCTTATGGTCAACAAACCACTGTCCTGCTTCAACGCCTGTACCGCATGAATAGTGATAATATTCCTTGGAATCATCGAATTTAAGGTGCATACCTGTATCAAGACATACAACCATGCCTTCAAGCTCACCTGAATCCGGGTCAATACCGGCGCGGCGGCAGGCATCATCTAAGTGCTTGCCTGTGATTAAGCCCCAGCGCTCTACCTGAATATCAAGGCATACTGCATCGCCTGTGTAAGCATCTACAGGCATTTCATGTGTATAACGCGCTCTCTTGCCGTCAAATTCAACTTCCATAACGTGACGAGGTGCATCACAATGTGTACCTGTATGCATTGTACAGCCAACATACTGTGTTAAAACGCCGCCCTTTGCCATTGTATGTTTGCCGTCAATTACCGGCTTGTCAAAATATGGCCAACGTGGAATCTCAGCGCTGAAAGGATGTGTTAAATCAACAAATACTTTTTTTCCCATTATTTTTTCCTCCAATTAATTATTTATCATAAATCATCTTAATCAAATATTCGTTAAGGCCTTCATTAATCTGTTTGATTTCTTCATCTGTATATGACATAAAGCCTTCGTGAATACCGTTTTTAGCCTCGGCTCTAAAGCCGTTTTTGCCTTCTTCAAGCATTTTTGAAAGCAGTGGTGACGCTTCATGGCTGTCTTCCAAATCTTTAAGTACATAGCTGTGTATATTATATGTAAGCTGAGTGCTGACCATATCTGAATTGACCAGCGGAGGGAGGTATGGAAGTCTTAAACCAAAGCTGTATTTACATGCATCATCCACTGTCTTTGCATCTGCAATCCCATTTTCAACGATGGAAATTGCTTCACGCCATAAGGCATGCTGCATTCTATTTGCAATAAATCCCGGAACATCTTTTTTACAAAGCACCGGTTTTTTACCGGCTTTTGTCAAA
This sequence comes from uncultured Lachnospiraceae bacterium, assembly GCA_902489925.1. Classification (GTDB taxonomy): domain Bacteria; phylum Bacillota; class Clostridia; order Lachnospirales; family Lachnospiraceae; genus Scybalocola_A. The sequence goes on from CABUBX010000016.1 coordinate 14,815, forward strand.
ATATCCATCACGGTCTGTGCAACTTCGTCACTTGTCTCTGGTGTTTTCACGACCTCCACGAGGGGAATGAGAAAGGCCGGATTCCAGAAGTGAGTGCCGCACAGACGCTCTTTATGTCTGCATTTTGCAGAAATTTCTGTTGGACTCATGACGGATGTGTTTGTACAGAAAATTGTGTCTTCTGCAACAATGTCCTCAAGCTGGGCAAACAGATTCTGTTTCATCTCCATATCCTCGAGAACACATTCTACAACAAGCTGGGCATTTTTAACGCCTTCGCTGTGAATGTCCTGGGTAAAACTGATTTTCGAAATAATTTTGTTTACTTCTTCCTCTGTCACAATCTCTTTTTCAACAAGTAATTTCATGTTATTGCGAACCTTTGCCGCAATATCCACAGGGAATACATCGTAAACAGTCACCTCGGCATCGTCCATAGCCGCAAGAATCTGGGCAATCGCGCTGCCCATCATGCCGCCGCCGCACACGAGGAATTTATGAATTGCTTTCATTTTTTCATCTCCTGCCAGTTATTGTCTGCCGCTAAATAAACGGCAGACATACCATATCTTTATATTAGCAAGTCAGATAACCGCCGCTGCAGTCATAGTTGCCGCCTGTCATATATTTGGATGCTTCTGATGAAAGGAATAAAGCGAAGCCTACGAAATCTTCTGGCTCAGCAAGACGGCCGATTGGCTCACGTTTCAGGAAGTTTTTGTAAACTTCTGATTCAGGGTCAAACATCCACTCTGTTAATTCACTTCTAAATACTGTAGGACAGATGGAGTTTACATTGATGCCATATTTTGCTGTAAGGTCACATGCCATACTGGATACCATAAGGTCTGCACCGCCCTTGGATGTACAGTAGCCTGTGTAACCTGCCATACCGCGTTTTGAACGCTGTGATGTTACAACAACCATCTTTCCGCCTTTGCCCTGTGCAACCATCTGCTGTGCCACATATTTACATACAACATAAACAGATTTACAGTCGGCATCCATAATATACTGCCAGTCAGCAACAGACTGCTCAAGAATGTTCTGAGGCTTATTGTAGCCGTGGCATACAGCTAAAATATTGATTTCGCCGTATTTTTCTACAGAAGCTTTGATTAAAGCATCCACATCTTCTTCATTGGCAGGGTCTGCTTTAAAGTAAGCACAATCAATGCCTTCTGCCTTAAATTCTTCTTCAAGTGCTTTTAACTTATCTTCGCTGCGGCCTGTCATCACAACTTTTGCGCCTGCATAGCCGTAAGCTTTTGCTAAAACTTTACCTAAAGCACCTGTAGCACCTGTCACAAGAGCAACTTTTCCTTCAACGGAAAACATATTATTTACAAATTCTTTTTTTACCGAAACCATTTTCAAATCCTCCTGTAAACCTTAAATTAAGCCGGATAGTTGATAATTACAAGCATTCTTGCCGGTAATTTGCCTTTGTTTTCAAGGTAACGTCCTTCGTTTGGAGGGAAGGAAATAGATTCGTCTTTGTGAATTACATACTCATTGCCGTCTTTATCTGTTACTGTCATTTCACCTTCAAGCACATAATAAACTTTTTCTAAAGGATTATCCTCATAAGCATATTCAGCGCCGCCGCCCGGTAAAAATTCGCTCATGCCAATCCAGAATTTTGTTGCGCCTGTTTCGTCTTTTCCGTGGTAACGCATACATGTACATCCGTGATGTCCCGGTGCGTTATAAGTTGATAAATCTGCAAGTGTTCTCTTAATCATTGTAAGTACCCCTTTCTCCTATGTTGATTTTACATTTTGTTATTTTTTTGTTATTCTTTTAGGTTTTGTAAGTATTGCACAAATATTATTTTATTTTTTGTGCAATATGTTTATTTTTGCATTTTTTGCATCTTTTTCAAGAAAATCAACACGTCTTTTTGATGTATTTTTATTATATATCACCCTTTATTTTTATGCAATACTTACAATTAAGTAAGGTGGTTACTAAAAAGTTATTGACTTACCAAAATGTCTGTTCAATAAATCAAGACGATTGCCCCATATACTTTAGCCCTGTTGTATGTTAAAATAATGTCAAAATATCATGATTAAAAAATCGAAAACTAACAATACAATTTTTTTAATTTATGGGAGGATTTTACCGTGGAATACACAAACCCTTACTTGTATGGCATGGGCTGCATTTCCGGCAAATGGAAAGCAACCATCCTTCATCACATTCACACTTACGGAAGCATTCGCTTCAATGAAACAAGAAAAACACTGCCAATCAGCGAAAAGGTTTTGAGCCAGCAGCTTAAAGAATTGGAAAGAGACGGCCTTGTGCACCGAATCCAGCATCAGGTGATGCCGCTTAAAGTCGAATATATTCTGACACCACTCGGCGAAGAATTAATCCCTGCACTGGATATTATTTATATTTGGAGTATTAAACGTATGGATGAGAGAAACATCCCCATTGACCCGGATGCCTTTGTCGTCCATCAGGCACCGAAATATATGGATGAGCTTAAACCTATCATGGATAAAAACGGTTTTGTACCTTTTGAAATTAAAAGTAAGAGCTAACTTGCCATCCAACACAGCAGTCTATTTGCCCTATCATGTAAAGCGCTATTGGCTTTTTCGAAAAATGCCATATTTATGCGGTTTATAGCGTTTTGAAAATATCTGAAATATAATACAGCAAAAATGCAAAATTCGATGAACGTCGTTTTTTAACGCTCATCGAATTTTTGTGTATAGTATGTTTATATGTGTTATAATAAAAAGATTAAAGTAATCCAAGAAATGTTTGCGCGCCCATCCAGTCCATGAATACTCTATTTTTATTTCACATCTTTAATGATATACTTTTTCTACATCTTTTCTTCCACGAATGATTAATCCGTAAATAAAGAACATCGAAACAACGGAAAGCATTGCCGCCATATATCTGTAATCCAAGATTTCCCCAAGAGCGCCTACAACCACATTGACAACAAGCATCGCCGCCTGCATCATCGTATTGTTGACAGCATTGACGCGGGCGCGCATATGATTCGGCAGGTAACGGCTGACAGCTGCCTCGCGAAGTGCCGCGCTGTTGACGCCTAGAAAGCCTGCCATAAACCGGACAACGAGCATGAGCGGATAGGCAAGAAAAAGCATAATGCCGTCGCCCAGCTCATAGGCAATATAGACAAGCCTTGCCGCTTTATACTTTTTCTCCTCCGGAATTTCGATAAAATAATGCATCAATCCGCCAACTAAACGCCCCGCCATCTCTGCCGTCGTTAAAAGTGAATACATCGCCGTTGTCAGTATCGGGGAAGTCTGAAAATAGGCGCGCACCATCAGACTATTGCCGACAGATGCCGCATTTGTTTCAGCCATATAAAAATAAAGCTTATGAAGTCCCTTTTCCCGCTTCATATAGGCAAAACCTTCGCCTATTTCTTTCATATAAGCAGCCCCACGGCGGCATACTTCCTGCCACAGCCCGACACGCTCTGCGGTATCAAAAACCGCACTGTTTTGCACGGCATCTTTATCCCCAGTATTTTTTATACGGGCAGGCTTTCCGCTGATAGATATTCTTGACTCAAAAATTGCTGCCGCTGCCAAAAGCCAGCCTTCTGCAAAAATAATCATTTCAAGTCCAAGCGCCGAATAGATAATCGCTGCGCACGGCGCCATGACCGCAGTCACTGTCGGATAAATCATTCCCGAAACCGCGTAGCCCTTTTGCGTATGCCCTTTAGGAATAAGCACCGGGTAAAGCGCGCTGTAGGCAAGATAGTAAAAGCTGCCTGCACTGCTTGTCAAAAGCTGGAAAATAATGTAGGCATTGTAATTAAAGCCTTGATAATGCATAAACACAAAAAACATAAAAAACAGCGCACTGTTTATACTGTCCATCAGCACAATCACGCGCTTTCGGCTGCACCTGTCAATCAGCGGCGCCGCAAGCACCGGAATGACAATTGACGGAATTAATGAAATCGCCGCAAAGACACCCGAAAGCCACGTTGACGAGGTTTCATCAAAAACCGAAAGACTCATTGCAAAATCAAGCGCCGCATCACCGATGGCACTGATGATTGTTCCTAATATAATAATTGTAAAATTCCTTGTCCAAAGACCTGTTTTCCTCATTTTACCCATGATTTCCTTTCTGAAGGCATCTGTGCACAAAATCCCTCTCACTTATTGTGCTTTTATTATATCATTCATTTTAGCCTTTAGAAACCACCTGTATTTGAGAAAATTCCATTAAAAAAAGAGGTCTAAAACCTCTTTAAAATAGCTTTTTCAGGAAAACCTTTGTTTTCCTCCGCAATTAAATATGCCTCTTTATAACGCCGCTGTTTTTGATAAAGCTCAATCAGAAAGCTCTGATGAAAATGCTTATAGCCGTAACCAAACTCCTGCTGTATATTCTCATAAATATCCCTCAAAAGCATCTCATATTCCTCCGAATGAATATAATCCTCAAAATACCTGATTTCAAGCATCCTGCACATTTTTTTCATCCGCTCACCGCCGCCATCATCATATGCCCGCTTCAAAACAGCGCGCATCTCCTCGAAATATGCCCTGCACTTTTCTGTATCTCCAAGCTCACCGTAAGCAATCACAAGCTTATGACAGAGCAAAAAATCATCTGCCGCACCATCCTTTTTAACCTTCAAAAGCCAGTCGATGCCCTCCTTATAGCGACCGTACTGGACACAGGTTGCCCCGATATTATAATAAACAATACTCGTATCATAATCCGTAAAACGGGCAATTTTAAGCGTTCTGTCGTAATACTTTTTCATCAGCGAAAGCTCGCCCCTGTTTGAATAAATATTGCCAATCAAAAGGCTCATCTCCGCCATCATGCGCACATTGCCCTCGTCACAGGCAAGGGCATAGCCCTTTGTGCCTTCCTCCCTCGCCTGCATCAGTTGTCCCAAATCACTGTAGGAGAGCGTCAATGCCCGGCGGCCGTAGCTGCAGTCATAAAGCATACACATCTTCTTCGCATAATTTAACGCTTCGTCGTGACTGTCACAGCCGCGCCATTTCATATCGTAAAGCCAAAAAAGCTGTATATCGGACATATAGGCTTTGAATTTTTCAAGGGTGCCGATTTGATGACGAAAATCTTTTTCCCAGTTATCCACACAAAGCTTATGCTTCTCGGCATTTTCCCTCATTTCGCACAAAGAAAACAGGGATAAGTCCAAATACAGACGGCTGTTTATAAGCCTTGCTTCGTTTGAGTGAAGCCAGTCAGCCTCCTTATGCATATACAAAAGTCCGGCCAGCCCATCAAAATAATCCGCCAGCTTTTTTTCGGCTGTTTTTAAAAATACTTCATCCTGTTCATAGCTTATACCAAGCGCCGTAAAAAGACGGCTGACGATTTCATCACTCGGATTTACATCGCCCTTTTCAATTTTACTTAAATAGGACAATGCGCATATGCCCTTACTTAATCCTTCAAGAGAATAATTTTTTTCAAGACGATATTTGCGAATCAAAAGTCCCGCATATTTATTATCCATCAATACTCAACTTCCTGTAAAAACAATCCCTGCGCCGCCGCTGTCGGTCCTGCCTGTTCTCTGTCGAGGCTGCTTAAAATACGCCGCATATCCTCCGGCCGGCGCTCGCCTTTGCCGACCTCCATCAATGTCCCCGCAATAATACGCACCATATTATACAAAAAGCCATTACCATGGACAAAAATCTTGATTTCCTGACTGTCTTTTTCTATATCAATACTGTAGATTTCGCGCACTGTCGATTTATTTGTTTTCTTGATTGAAGAAAACGCTTTAAAATCATGACGTCCGACAAGATAAGCTGCCGCCCTTTCCATTGCCGCCACATCCAGCCTGTCAAAGCAATAATAGGTATACTTTCTGTCAAAGACACTCGGCACCTCGCCGATGGCAATTCTGTAAACATAAGTTTTGGATTTGACATTTAACCGGCTGTGAAAACGTTCATCCACTTCCTTCACATCAAAAACCGCAATATCTCTCGGAAGATACCGATTCAGATAGTGCTTAATTTCATAGCACTTCATCTGTGTATTTGTATGAAAATTGGCAACCTGACCATAGGCATGAACCCCTGCATCTGTGCGCCCCGAGCCAATCAGCTCTATAGGCTCTCCGGTCATCTTTGTGAGCACTTCTTCAAGCTTCCCCTGAATGGTCGTCTGTCCGCTGTGCTTTCCAAGACGCTGCCATCCGTCATAACGGCTGCCGTCATATTCTATCGTTAAACGTATATTTCTCATAGTTTTCCTCCATCAAGCGCCGCAGCAAGCAGTTTTTTTGTATACGGATGCTGCGGATTCGTATATATTTCCTCACTGTCGGCCATTTCAACAATTTCACCCATGTACATGACAATAACTCTTGTGCACACGCGGCGGACAACTTCCAAATCATGAGAAATAAACATCATTGTCAGATTTTTTTCCTCATGCATCTTTAATAAAAGCTTTAATATCTGTCCCTGAACAGTCACATCCAGCGCCGATACCGGCTCATCGGCAACGATAAAGTCACTGCCTGTAAGCAGTGCAAGCCCGATACTGATACGCTGACGCTGTCCGCCGGAAAGCTCTTTTGCATATCGCTTTTTATAAGATGAATCAAGTCCGATTTCAACAAGCATCTCATCCACAAGACGAGAGCGCTCTTTTTTATCCTTAATTCCGCGAAGCTTTAACGGTTCTTCCAAAATCCAGCCGAGCCGCCTTGAAGGATTCAACGAGCCGAAAGGGTCTTGAAATACCATCTGAGGCTTTTTACAGGTCATCGAAAGCTTTCCGTCATAATGCTTATAAAGACCGGTAATAACCCTCGCCAGTGTAGACTTGCCGCATCCCGACTCTCCGACAACACCGAGAATCTCGCCGTCATAAACCTCAAAACTGACGCCCTTTAAAACTTCCTTTTCACGTTTTTTCTGATAAACCGCGGTTCCTTTTTCTTTAAAGGACAACTTAATATCCTCTGCCTTTAAAACAATCTTTTCTTTGTTTCCCTCATTTGTATTATCGGGAATTGAGGCGACAAGCGTTTTCGTATATGCGTGTTTAGGATTCGTCAGCACTTCTTTTGCTTCCCCTGTCTCGACAATATCCCCTTTATACATAACAATAACCCTATCACAAATTGAGCGAATAACATTCAAATCATGGGAAATCATCAGCACCGAAGTACCTGTCGTTTCATGAAATCTTTGAATCAGCTTTAAAATCTGTTTCTGCACCGTCACATCAAGCGCCGTTGTTGCCTCGTCGGCAATAAAAAGCTTCGGGTTACATATGGCTGCCATGGCAATCATGACGCGCTGGCGCATACCGCCGGAAAGCTCATACGGATACCGGTGATAAAGCTTATTAACATCGGGAAGTCCTACACTTTCAAGGGCATCAAGTACCTTCTTATCAATCACATCACGGCTCAAATCCGTATGAAGCAGGAGACTTTCTGCCACCTGCTTTCCGATTTTCATCACAGGGTTTAAGGAGGTCATCGGTTCCTGAAAAACCATCGAAATATCCTTTCCTCTGATTTTTTGCATCTCACTCTCAGAAAGCTTCAGCAAATCCTGGCCTTCAAACAATAGTTCTCCATCTGTAATCTGTGCATTTTCCGACAAAAGCCGCATAATTGACAAAGCCGTCATGGATTTTCCCGAGCCGGATTCACCGACAATGCCGACAATTTCTTTTTTACCCACATTGAAGCTTATATTTTTTAAAATTTTCTGTTCAACGCCATTTTCAAAAAAGCTGAATGACAAATTTTTCACTTCAAGTAAATTATCCATAATTTCTTGTATGATAATTAGAAAATTAATTATCACAATTCCTTTCTTAATATTATCGTAAATAAAACATTAACATCTATTGACTTCCAATACAATCATACTATTTTGAAACAATTTACACAAGCAATTTTCAAATTCACCCAAAGCATATTAACAAATACTTATTTAATATCTGCATATTCACCCCCATACCTTCTTTTAATAAAACTGTAGTACCGTTTTAGGTATTCATCATCCAAAATCTTTTTCATAGCACATTGAACCAAATTTATAGAAACTATACATGTGTCTTCCACTTTGACGGATTTTTTATAAAATCAGTTAAGATATCCTTTATAATATATTTTTCAGATATACATGCATTTTTATCTGGATTCAGTACCGCACAAGCATTCAAACATAATGGTAATACCGCACATTCTTTACACTTTCCTTTAAAATTATAATGATAATCAGATTCAATAGGTATCCTATTTGTCGGGAAAGAAGAAACTCCTTGATTAAAACAAGTCGTGCAAAAATATGTTTTTAATTCATGACCTATACATATGGCATTACCTGACACAAATTTACAAGGTTGCTTAATAGCTACAGGAAGATACAACTTGATTCCGTGTTTTTGTAACCGTTTTCTTAATGCCCAATCTACTTTACTAAATTCCTCAGGTGTCAACTCCGTAAAATATGCACTATTTTTAAAATTGCGCATCGGATTGAAAGCAAATCTAACACTTTCCGAATTAAAAGATGGGTAAGACAAAATCTTCTCTAAGGTTTCGAAAAATGAATCTTTATTTTCTTTACATATATTAAAACGAATAGATAAATTTGAACCCGTATTCGACATAATTAATTCTGCTAAACTAAGTAATTGCTGATAAGAAAACGAATTTGATTTTTTTAACTTTTCATGCCAATACTCATTACCATCAAATGTAATTTGAATCAAATCAAAGTTAATTTTTTGTATCATTTCTTTAGTCAATAATGAGCCATTAGTTGTAATATGCGTTATATATTTCACACCATATACAGATGCTAATTCTTTAACCTGCTCATCAATATATTCTAATATATCAAAATTTAGCAAAGGTTCTCCCCCAAAATAATGTATCTGCAAAATTTTTAAACCATTTATAAATAATTGTTCAATTCGTTTTAACAAATTGTCTGCATCTTCTTTGCTAAAAATCCTTGAAATTTTAGATTGATAGCAATATACACATTGAAAATTACAAGTTTCTGTTAATATAATCGTTAAATCCAACCTGTCTTTAGAAGCATTGATGCAGTCATCAACTTCTTGATTAAGTA
>CABUBX010000017.1 GCA_902489925.1 uncultured Lachnospiraceae bacterium
ATGATTTACGTCACTGCCTGTAATCTCAATTTCTGTTTCCGAGACATTGGCAGGATTTACAAAAAATCTAGGCACTTAACTTTCCTCCCGTCTATGCTCTTGCCGTGAAGGATACCCATTCGCCGGATTTTGTCACTTCTACAATTTCAAAACCATTTAAAAGAAGGGCTTTTCGGACAGCCTCCTCTTTCATATCAATAATACCGGATGAAATAAACAGGGCGCCCGGTTTCATATTATCTTTAATGACAGCCGACAGCGGAATAATAATATCCGCCAAAATATTGGCTACAACAATATCGTACTTTTTCTCGCCCATTGATTTTCTGAAAGCTTCATCGGTAATAATATCACCTGTCTCCACTCTGTACTTGGACATATCCAGCTTATTCACACCGGCATTCTCAATTGCAGCCTCCACCGCATGAGCATCCACATCTGTTGCCGCGGCCTCCGATACGCCCAAAAGCAATCCTATAATTGACAAAATGCCGCTGCCGCAGCCAACGTCAAAAAGCTTATATTCCGGTTTTAAATACTTTTTCAGCTGAGTAATGCAAAGTCTTGTCGTATGATGCATTCCTGTGCCGAAAGAAGTGCCCGGGTCAAGCTCGACAACAAGCTCATCTTCTTCGACCGCCTGAATTGTCTCCCATGTCGGCTTAATCCATATTTTTTCGTCCACCTTAAATGGTTTCCAGTATTTTTTCCAATTATTCATCCAGTCCTCGTCTGCCGTCTGTGTCTTCACGATTGTCGCCTGACCGATATCAACAAAATCCTTTAATTCATGGACAGCATCCAGCACCTCTTTAATCGTCTCCGGCTTATCATTTTCCGGCTCAATATAAAATGAAACATAGGCCACACCGTCATCCGGACCTAAATCCGGCAGTATATCAATAAACATCTGCCTTTTTTCTTCATCGGTCAAGGGAATCTTATCTTCAATTTCAATGCCCTCAATGCCCATTTCATTCAATGTATAGCTGATTAAATCAACAGCCTCTGTTGTCGTTGTCAGCGTATATTTATTCCACTTCATACCGGCTTCCTCCTTTATCCAAAATCTGACGTTTGCCGCGTCAAAGCCATAATACTCCTATAATAACCATGTTTTTAAATATGCCACAAAACCGCCGCTGTGTCAATAGGAAACAAAACCCCTAAACGGTGTCTTGCCGTATAAGCTTAAAAGGCAGATTCCCACATCTGAGAACCTGCCTCTTTATATGATTGCTCTTTTAATTAATATGGCGCTGCATAGCTTGTCGGATTGACATATGTACCATTCACCTGTACACGGAAATCAAGATGATTTCCTGTCGATGAACCTGTTGTTCCGACTGCGGCAATCACATCACCCTTATTCACTTTTGCACCCACGCCGACATACATTGCCGATGTGTGCAGGTAATATGTCTTAATGCCATTGCCGTGGTCAATAATAATATAATTTCCAAGACTATAATGATACTTTGCAGCGACAACGACACCTGAATCTGCCGCATGGATTGCTGTACCGCCCGGCGCCGGAATATCTATGCCGTCATGATGCTCAGGACCGTGGAAAGGACAATTTCTTGTACCAAACGGTGAGCTGATTCTTGTGTATCCCGGAAGCGGCCATGTAAGACTGCCTGTGCCTGTTGTAATGCCCGAGCCACCCTGACTTTGCTGCGCATTGTTCTGTGCCTCCTCTGCCTTCTTATCGGCCTCAGCCTTCTCGGCAGCCGCCTTATCGGCTTCCTCCTGAAGTCTTTGCGCCTCAGCCTCGGCCTCCGCCTTCTTGTCTGCTTCAGCCTTTGCTGCCTGCTGCTTCTTTTCTTCCTCCTGCTGCTTTAAGGCTTCATATTGTTTCTGAGCCTCAGCCTCAGCGGCCTCAAGGGCTGCAAGCACCTCCGCTTCATTATTCAAGTCTTCCTGCACATCCGAAATATCTCCCTCGGTTGCAGTAATCGAAGTATTCGTATCTGCCAATTCTTCCTTCTTGGCTGCTGTAATCTGATTAACTTCTTCCTGTTTTCCCTCAAGCTCTGAACGCTTATCCTCAAGTTCTGATTTCTGCTTTTCAAGCTCTTTTTCGTACTTATCAATCTTTTCGCAAGTCTCCATAAAGCTCTGAAGCAGCTGTTCGTCAAATTCTGAAATCTGTGAAATATACTCACTGCTGTTTAACATTGCTTCAAGACTTGAAGCATTAAAAAGGACATCAAGATAAGACGTCTGTCCCTGCTCATACATATATTTAATACGAATCTTTAATACTTCATACTGCTCAGCCTCTTTTTCTTTGGCCGCCTCAAGATTTTTCTCTGTCACTTCAATCTCTGCACTGATATCTTCAATGGACGTATTAATATCCGTAATATCGGCACTGATATCGTTAAGCTCAGCATCCAGCTTTTCGATGTAATCTTCGGTCGAGGTTTTCTTTTCCTTTAACTCAGAAAGCTTATCTTCAAGCGCGCTTTTCTCATTCTCCAGCTGCTCAATACGCTTTTTAGTATCCTCTTTTGTTGCTGCCAATGCCGGAAAAGACATAGACAAGCATAAAAGACCGACTGTTGCCGCTGTGAGAATTTTCCGCATTTTACCTTTCATAAATATAATTCCTCCATCAAAAATGCAAATATAAGGGCATCACCTGATTTTGTGAACTGATGCCGCTTATCATGTAATCTTTTGTTAACAATTACATAATAACTTATATTTCTCATTTTTTCAAGGTTTTCTTGAGATTTTTCCCGAAAAGCTTTCTATTTTTGTAAATATTTCTTAATATATTGTCCTGTATATGACGCTTCACAGGCGGCCACCTTTTCCGGCGTTCCGCATGCAACAACCGTACCGCCTCTGTTGCCGCCGTTAGGACCGATATCAATAATATAATCCGCCGTTTTAATCACATCCAGATTATGCTCGATAACGATAACCGTATTGCCGCCCTCTGCCAGACGGTGTAAAATCTCAATCAGCTTATGGACATCGGCAAAGTGAAGTCCCGTCGTCGGTTCATCCAAAATGTAGACTGTCTTTCCCGTGCTTCGCCGGCTCAGCTCTGTTGCCAGCTTCACACGCTGTGCCTCGCCGCCGGACAGCGTCGTTGACGGCTGACCGAGTTTAATATAAGACAAACCGACATCATTTAACGTCTCAAGCTTTCTGCGGATTGACGGTACATTTTCAAAAAACACAAGCGCTTCCTCCACTGTCATATCAAGCACATCATGGATATTTTTCCCTTTGTAGTGCACCTCCAGCGTTTCCCGGTTATAGCGCTTACCGTGACACACCTCACACGGCACATAAACATCCGATAAAAAGTGCATCTCAATTTTTAAAATACCGTCACCCGAACACGCCTCACAGCGGCCGCCCTTTACATTAAAACTGAAGCGTCCTTTTTTGTAGCCGCGTTCCTTAGCATCCGTTGTCGCCGCAAACAAATCACGAATCATATCGAAAACACCTGTATAGGTTGCCGGATTCGAACGCGGTGTTCTTCCGATTGGCGACTGGTCAATATTAATCACTTTATCAAGCTGTTCCATGCCCTCAATGGCCTTGTGCGCCCCCGGACGGCTTGTTCGCGCACCGTTTAAATCTCTTGCCAGCCGCTTATATAAAATCTCATTGACGAGTGAGCTCTTTCCCGAACCTGATACGCCTGTAACGCAGGTGAATACCCCGATTGGAAACTTCACATCAATATTCTTTAAATTATTTTCCTTCGCACCGATAACTTTAAGCCAGCCTGACGGTTTTCTTCTCGTCTTCGGCACCGGAATTTTTATACGTCCGCTTAAATAGGCGCCTGTCACAGAGGCCGGGTTATCCATAATCTCCTTCGCTGTTCCGGCGGCAACAACATAACCGCCGTGCTCACCGGCGCCCGGTCCGATATCGACAATATAATCCGCTTCAAGCATCGTATCTTCATCGTGCTCAACAACAATGAGCGTATTGCCCAAATCCCGCAAATTTTTAAGTGTTTTTAACAGCTTGTCATTATCCCGCTGATGAAGCCCGATGCTCGGCTCGTCCAAAATATACGCAACCCCTACAAGTCCTGAGCCAATCTGTGTTGCAAGACGGATACGCTGCGCCTCACCGCCGGAGAGTGTAGCCGTCGCCCTTGAAAGCATCAAATAATCCAGTCCGACATCAATCAAAAAGCCAACGCGGGCACAAATCTCTTTTAATATCTGGTCCCCGATAAGATGCTGCTGCACCGTCAATTCAATATTATCCAAAAAGCCTTTCAGTTCAAGCATCGGCATCTGTGTCACTTCAGAAATATTTTTATCACCGACAGTCACTGCCAGCGCTTCCTTTTTCAGTCGCCTGCCGCCGCACTCACTACACGGCGTAATCGACATAAATGACTCATACTCCTGACGCATAACCTCCGAACCTGTCTCTCTATAGCGCCTCTCCATATTTTTAATAAGACCTTCAAAGGCTACATCATAAAATCCCTCACCGCGCTGCCCTTTGTAATGCACCTTCACCATATGCCCATTGGTTCCATGGATAATAATATCCTGTATTTCCTTAGGATACGCTTCAAACGGCGTTTCCAAATCAAAGTGGTACTCTGCGCACAGAGCATCCAAAATCGCTCTTGTAAAGCTGGATTTGTCCGTCACAGACTGCCAGCCTGTCGCCGCAATTGCGCCCTCAGAAATGCTTAAAGATTTGTCCGGAATGAGTAAATCCTCCGTAAACTCCATCTTATATCCAAGGCCGTGGCAAACAGGGCAGGCGCCGAAAGGATTGTTGAACGAAAAGCTTCGCGGCTCAATCTCATCTAAACTGATGCCGCAGTCCGGGCATGAAAAGCTCTGACTGAAATTCATCCGCTCACCGCCGATGACATCGACAACCATCAGCCCTTCAGCCAATTTAAGTGTCGTTTCAATCGAATCTGTGAGACGTTTTTCTATGCCCTCCCGAATCGCAAGACGGTCCACAACAATCTCTATCGTATGCTTTTTATTTTTATCAAGCTTGATTTCTTCTGTCAGCTCGTAAAGACTTCCATCCACCATAACCCGGACAAAACCGCTCTTTTTCGCATGTTCTAAAAGCTTCACATGCTCACCCTTACGCCCGCGTACAACCGGCGCCAAAAGCTGTATCTTCGTCCGCTCAGGCATCGCCATAATCACATCAACCATCTGGTCAACGGTCTGCTTTTTAATTTCCCTGCCGCACTTAGGACAATGCGGAATACCGATTCTTGCATAAAGAAGTCTGAAATAATCATAAATTTCTGTCACTGTTCCGACAGTGGAACGGGGATTTCTGTTTGTAGACTTTTGGTCAATCGAAATTGCCGGCGAAAGCCCTGTAATACTCTCCACATTCGGCTTTTCCATCTGTCCGAGAAACTGGCGCGCATAGGACGATAAAGATTCCATGTATCTTCTCTGCCCCTCGGCATAAATTGTATCAAACGCAAGAGATGACTTTCCCGAGCCTGAAAGACCGGTGAGCACAACAAGCTCATTGCGCGGAATTTTTAAATCAATCCCTTTTAAGTTATGCTCTCGCGCCCCTTTAATCTCTATATATTCTTTCTTTGATGACATCGCTTTTTCCTTTCTAAACAATTTACATCACATATCCAACAAGTGCTTTTTCAAATCAATAATCTCGTCTCTCAGCTCGGCGGCTGCCTCAAAATTCAAGTCTGCCGCCGCCGAATGCATCTTCTTCGTCAATTGGGCAATCAATGCTTTAAGCTCTTTTTCCGACATGGATTCCGCATCCTTTGCCAAGGCTTCAGGCTTCTCATCTGCCGCCTTCGATATGCTGATTAAATCCCGAACCGCCTTTTTAATCGTCTGAGGCGTAATGCCATGAGCTTCATTGTATTCATTCTGAATCCGACGTCTTCGGTTCGTCTCACTGATAGCCCGCTGCATAGAATCTGTGATATGCTCTGCGTACATAATAACATGTCCGTCGGCATTTCTTGCAGCACGCCCGATTGTCTGAATCAGTGACGTCTCCGACCTTAAAAAGCCCTCCTTATCCGCATCCAAAATCGCCACAAGTGTAATCTCAGGAATATCAAGCCCCTCGCGCAAAAGATTGATACCGACAAGCACGTCAAAAACATTCATACGCATGTCGCGGACAATCGCTGAACGCTCAAGTGTATCAATATCCGAATGAAGATACTTAACCCGAATACCGACTTCCTTCATATAAGCTGTCAAATCTTCGGCCATACGCTTCGTCAATGTCGTAACCAAAATCTTGTTTCCCTTCGCAGTCTCTTTATTAACCTCCGAAATCAAATCGTCAATCTGCCCCTCCACCGGACGAACACTGATTTGCGGGTCCAAAAGACCTGTCGGCCGGATAATCTGTTCGGCTCTTAAAAGCTCATGCTCATTTTCATAAACATTCGGCGTCGCCGATACAAAAAGAATCTGGTCAATCTTACTTTCAAATTCCTCAAAATTAAGCGGTCGGTTATCCTTTGCAGACGGCAGCCGAAAGCCATAATCCACAAGTGTTGTTTTTCGTGACTGGTCTCCCGCATACATTCCCCGAACCTGAGGAATTGTAATATGGGACTCGTCAACAATCATCAGAAAATCTTCAGGAAAATAGTCTAAAAGTGTATACGGCGGCTCTCCTGCCGCAAGCCCCGCAAGGTGACGTGAATAGTTCTCAATCCCCGAACAAAATCCCGTCTCCCGCATCATCTCAATATCAAAATTTGTCCTCTCTGAAATTCTCTGTGCCTCTAACAGCTTGTCCTCTCTCTTAAAATAATCCACCCGCTCTTTTAATTCTTCCTCAATACGCCCTATGGCCTCCTCCATCTTATCACCGTCCACAACATAATGGGATGCCGGAAAGATGGCAATGTGCTCAAGCCGGCTTTTAACCTCTCCTGTAAGCGGGTCAAACTCTGTAATCCTATCAACCTCATCGCCAAAAAACTCTACTCTGACTGCTGCATCCGTTGCCGCTGCCGGGAAAATCTCAAGCACATCACCGTGTACCCGAAAGGTTCCTCGCTTAAAATCCATATCATTTCTTGTATACTGGATATCTATCAGCTTTCTTATGACATCATCCCTATCCTTTTCCATCCCCGGTCTTAAAGAAATCACCATCTCATTGTAATCAACCGGGCTTCCGAGTCCATAAATACAAGATACCGACGAGACAATAATCACGTCCCGCCGTTCAGACAATGCTGCCGTCGCCGAATGGCGAAGCTTATCAATCTCGTCGTTGATTGCCGAATCTTTTGCGATGTAAGTATCCGAGGACGGCACATAGGCCTCCGGCTGATAATAATCATAGTAGGATACAAAGTATTCAACTGCATTCTCCGGGAAAAATTCCTTAAACTCACCATAAAGCTGGGCGGCGAGCGTCTTATTATGTGCGAGAATCAATGTCGGTTTATTTAATTGTGCGATGACATTTGCCATCGTAAAAGTTTTTCCTGAGCCAGTGACACCAAGCAGTGTCTGACACTGGTTGCCCTCCTTAAAGCCTTTCACAAGCTGCTCGATGGCTTGCGGCTGGTCTCCGGTCGGGGCATATGGTGATTCTAATTTAAAGATTTTTTCTTCACTCATACACACATCTCCCTCTGTTATTTTTGAATACCTATGTGGTAATTACACGAATTTTTTCGTGCAATTGGAATATCTATTTTATGCACCAATCACAATACACATATTCTCTTGCATTACGGCATTTTTATTGTCGCCCAAAAGAACAAACGTTCTTTCTTCATTTTATATGATGTATTGTTTCGTGTCAACTTTTCTTTCACTAATTATATCACTTTTCCCCCAACCCTACTATGCTATTCTTGTTTCCTCTTTTCCTACAGTGCCTACTCTTGTCTTCGGCCATATCTCTCCCACTGACGGGCGGATTTTCTGATTTACACCGGTTAGAAACGTACGTCGCCGGACTCGCATAATAAAGCAAAAAACACCGCATTGCTACGATGTTTTTACCGCTAAGTTACTTTATTATACTCCAAAACACAGGAAAGATTGCACTCAACGTAGTAATGCCTGTTATAAAAAACATTACTCCAAATATAACTGCAATAATAGAACTCGCCTTAATCTTCTTTGAAAGAATAAAAATAAATATAATCCAACTAATCAGTGGTACAATTTTATACCTCTTTTTCTTAATGATAATAAACGATGCTATAGCAAATAGTATGGTTAATATATGAATAATGATTACCATATCTGTCTTCCGAAACCCTTTGTTTTCTTTCTATCTCACTGATTTTATGATAATTACTTGACCAGTTTTTTCAATATTATCTTATCTCCGGTTTAGTGTCAACGTTTCTTTATATACTTATCATCGCAAATACAAAAATCCCCTATAGGGCATCCCGATATGTCATTACGGATTTTACCCTACAGAGGATTTTTTTATATCATAAAATTAAATTTCACATGCAGCAAGATAACCCTGCTCAATGGCTCTGTTAATGTCAGCCGCACGCTCATTGCAGTCTCCGGCAAACTGAACCTGAATACCTTTTTCTGTCAATGGCCCGGCATCAAATGCATTGGATTTTGCGCCTACGGCAAATACAACATAATCGCAAGAAATACTTACATTGCCGTCCTTCGTTTCGGCTTCAACCCTCTTTTCTGTAATTTCCTTCACCTTTGTTCCTGTCATGAGATTGACATGGTGTTTTGCAAAGCTGTCAAAAATGGTTGGTTTAATTGTTGAAGATTCCTCTTTTGCAATCTCATCCATCATCTCAGCGATTGTGACCTCACATCCCGCTTCTGCAAGAAATTCTGCTGTTTCTGCACCGACAAGTCCGCCGCCAATCACTACAACCTTTCCTGACGGAAGCTGCTCATGGTCTAAAACCTTCCATGCATCAAACACATGCGCCAAATTTGCACCTTTAATAGGAAGTATAAAGTTATGGGCACCTGCCGCAACAATTACACTGTCCGGATTTTCAGCGAGAATCATTTTAGCATCTGCTGCCTTTCCAAGACGCAAATCCACATTTAACAACTTCATTTCATTGGCAAGATAGTGAAGGCTTCGATACATCTCCGCTTTTCTCGGCGGTACTGCCGCAATATTAAGCTGCCCGCCAAGACGTGTGTCCTTTTCAAACAAAACAACATCATGGCCTCTTAATGCAGACACTCTGGCAGCCTCCATACCCGCAGGCCCTCCTCCGACAATTACAACTTTCTTTGCAGTTTCAGCCGGTGTTACGGTTCTGACATATTCATATCCATTTTCTGCATTCAACACACAGCTTAAAAACTTACGATTCTGAATCGCATCCGTACAGCCCTTGTTGCACATCATGCAATGACGGATTCTTTCCGGCTGTCCGGCTTCAAGCTTTTTGACATAGTCCGAATCTGCAAGCAGCGAGCGTCCAAGACCTACGATATCACAGATGCCATTTTCAATCAATGCTTCTGCATTTTCAGGCGTAACAATTCTGCCGACGGAGGACACCGGAATATTTACAGCCGCTTTAACGCGCTTTGTATATCCAGACATAAAGCAATACGGCTGCGTACCCATTGCAGGAATTGTATCATTCATATTTCCTGTATGATTTGCCTGTCCTACATGAAGCATATCCACGCCGGCTTCTTCAAGTAATTGAGCCAAACGTACAGCTTCATCAATAAAGAGTCCGCCTTTACCTCTTGTAGGATTTTCTGTAATAATCGGAAGCTTATAGTCGATGCATATGTCCGGTGCACTTTCTTTGATTGTATCAACAACCTGAAGCGCAAAACGCACTCTGTTTTCAAATGAACCGCCATATAAATCTGTTCTTTTGTTCAGAATTGTCGAGCACAAAGAACCGATAAGACGGTCACCGTGCACTTCAATCACATCCACACCGGCTGCTGCCGCCCGCTTTACGCAAAGGGCAAACTTGTCAAGAATCTGCTGAAGCTGTTCTACGGTTACTTCTTCAATATAATGCACCATATCGTGATGCATTTTGGCACGTCCGCCTTCCATATCGCCTCTGCGGAAAAACTCGGCGAGCGCATCTACATCATATTCCGGATGAAAAATCTGTATACCAAGCTTACAATCAAATTTATGAAGCTCGTCAGCCAATTTTTTAAATGTTTCAATCTGTCCGTCATGGAATAATTTCGGTGTAGGAGAAACAGTATTTACAGGTGCAACATCACCGAGCACAATATAAGCTGTCCCGCCCTGAGCAATTCTTTTATAAAAATTTAAGCTCTGCTCAGTAATACTTCCGTCTCTGCCCTCATAGCCTGTTGTCATTGGCGGAAACATAACTCTGTTTTTCAATTCGATTTTACCAACCTTAATCGGCTGTAATAATTTCATCATCCTTAAATTACCTCGCTAACTCATTAAGAAAAATCCTGTTGTCTAAATACTACATGAACATAACTGTGTGGCATGTAAATACAGATGCCACCTGAAAAAATGCCATAAGACATCCTGCAATGATACCCGGAATATACGGATTGTTGCAGTATTTATTAATTCTTCTCATAAACAATACGGCAACCGGGAATACCGGAATTGCATTAATCATGTAAGTGAACGTGAATGTTGAACCGAAGATATTCGGCTGAACACCGCTGTTCATAAACATATAATAACCGATAATCGTAATTGCAAATGCCGGAATAAAGTTCATAAATGCAAAGAACAAGTCATTGGCCCAAGTCGGCTCTTTTCCGATTTTTGAGTAGTATGCCGAGTTGATTGCAATGCTTACTGCAATACCAAACAATAAGTAGAACGGCAAGTATGTAAAGAATAAATACATATGGTCAAGAGGAATATCTCTGATACCCCAAAGGTATACACGTAAATCCATCTGGAATACATATGCCGCAATATAAACAACTGCAAGCACACTGGCTACAGCGATAAGGGCAAGTAAAATTGATTTTAAAAGCTTCTTGAAGCCAATCGCAACGCCCCAATCCTTTAATGTTGTTCCCTGTTTCTTTCCATATAAGAAATATGAAACAAAAGATGTAATAAGCATAAATAAGCCATTAGCCAATGCCCATAATGCAAAAATATTGGAAACCTGCTGTGGAAGCTGCGGAATTACAAAATATCCAAGTCCGTTTGCAAAAATCAATGAAATACTTACAAAAGCAAATACACAGTTGAGAATTGTAAGTCCCCAGAACCAGATTTTTCCTGTTTTATCCGGCGCCGGTCTTAAAGCCTTGCCTTTTTCTGCCGCAAGGTCGCTAAAGAATTTTGACTTCACTAAAACAGCGACAACAAATACCGCAATCGCCAATGCGCCAAACAAGCCTAAAATAGAGAATATCTGATAAATATTTGCAATCTGGGCAGAACCGATAATATAGTTCGGTGCCTCAAGCGTATCCTGGAAGAAGTCTACAACTGCACAGATGGCTTTGTCACCGCCCTGAGCATACGGATGAATCACTGCTGCCTCATAAATGCGGCGGATTGAATCACCTGATGTGTAAGTATGTCCCGGAAGCACCTTCTCACCTTCAAAGCCTGCAGGGTCTTCACCAAACATCACGAAGGATTTTGCATCATTGCCATTTAAGAAATTCTGTGCCGAAACAGGTGCGCCGTTTTCATCGAAGCCGCCAAAATAAACATGGTCATAATCCGAATAGAAAACACCGACACTTCTGTCACCGTACACATTTGTCCAGTTTCCTTCTCTGTCCTTAAATGTAGGGTTGCTTGATGCTAAAAATACGGCATCAATTAAAGGATTTTCACTCATGTTATCCAGTTCCACACTGATATTTGTGGCATTTCCGCCCATGGAATGTCCTGCAATACCGATTCTGTCCGTATCAACATAGTCAAGACCTGCCATATATTTTACTGCGGCATAAACGCCATAGCCGTCTGCGCCCGGGTCAGTAAAGAATGTTTCAAACGGTGTAATGTCAGAACCGCCATGGTTTAACATATCCGGTGTAACTACGACATAACCGCGTCTTGATAATTCAATCGCATACTGTGTGTAGCACTCTTTTGTTGTTGAAAGTCCGTGTGCAAAAACAATCGCAGGTGCTTTTTCCTCTGCGGTTGCACTGTCAGGCTTATACACTCTTAAACTGACCGTATCACCCGATGTTGTTGTTGTCGTCGTCGTTGTTACTTTGACTGAGAAAAAATTTGTCATGACCGTATGTGCGCCAATCAGGCTCACAAATGTCACAATGAGGGCTAATATAAGCCCAAGCTTTGCGCTGAGTTTCTTTTTCATATCGTCCTTCCTTTTCTTTAAATATATTTACTTAAATTGCATAATGCTAACTATACACTTTTACCCAGCCTTTTTATATGCCTTTTTTGCTTTACTTATAGCACTTTTTTGCTTTTTTTCTAATTATGTTGTATAATACTGTCACTATATATATCCCGATATCATGACAAAATAACCAACACGAACATAAAGGAGGATTTCAATTTTGTATTTGGAAGTAGAGACAATTCAGCACCCACAAATTAATAACATGAATATTACGATCATGGACATCAGTTATCGTGCGCCGCATCTCCATCCAGAAATAGAATTAATACTCGTTCTAAAAGGAAACCCATCCTTCAACATCGACGGGACATTAACACAATTTTCAGAAAAAAGCATTGTTTTGATTAATGCCAATGAGCTCCATGAAATTATTTCCGAAGACAGACCATCTACTTTACTTAATCTGCACATACTGCCGGAATATTTTGAAGGCTATTTTCCGCAAATGAAATTTATACGATTTCAGGAAAACAAACTGATGAGCAAAAACGATTATCTGTTTATTTATACTTTTTGTAAGCTGCTAAAAACCTACCTCAGTCAAGACCCTTACTATCAAATTCAATGCGCCAGCCTGATTAATATCATGCTTTATGATATTCTCGAAAGCTGTGCCTATTATGAAATGTACGAGGATAAATTAAAAACAACAACAAAGCGCAGCCAGCAGCTTTCTGATATTATTCGTTACATTGAAGAACATTATGCCGAAAAAATTACACTCACAGACCTTGCCGATTATTTGAATTTATCCGCATCCTATCTTTCTCATTTTATTCAGGATAATCTTCATCGCTCTTTCAGTGAGTTTCTGACCTATACAAGATATCTCAATGCCAAATCACTGCTGATGAAAGGCGAGATGTCACTGACAGACATATGTTACAACTGCGGCTTTTCCAGTTATCGGTACATGAACAATGCATTCAAAAAATATTCGGACTGTACACCGAAGGAATTTAAACAGAAAATGTCTTCCGAGCCGATTCCGTATACTAAAAAAGGGATAGTCATTAACTATCCCCCAGCGCAAATGCTGTCAACAGTCACTCAGTTTATGATTGACAACAATCTCAACGAATTTAAAATTTAATTTTAGGGCTGCCTGTGCGTATTGATATGCCGTGCAGCCCTCACTTTTAAATATACCTATTCTTTCAAATATTCACTCACATTTTCTCCGCTTACTTTCACGTAAGGCGTATAAACATATTTATCCTTCGAAAATTCAATTTCATCCATACTTCCGCCTAAAACAAGGGCATCTGCCAAAGACACAATTGCTTTCGCCTGACCTTCCTTGTCATTATAAATCGTTCCTGACAACTTTCCGTCTCGTACGGCTTTAAGCCCCACATCTGTCCCATCAATACCAAAAAATACCGGAACTGTCGATTCCGTAAAATTTAACTTCTCATAGGCATCAATCGCCCCCAGTGCCATATCATCATTATTGGCAAGAACAAGCTCAATTTTATTTTTGTACTGATCAATCAGCTGCTGCATCCGATTTAAAGCCTGTCCTCGATTCCAGTTTGCAATCCCATGCCCGATTTTTTCAAGTTCGATGTGATGATTTCTTAAAGTTTCTACCGCATTTTCGGTACGTATCAGCGCATCTTGATGCCCCGGTTCACCTTCAAGAATCACATATTGAATCACACCGTCCTTATTTCGGTCTATCCGAGCGTTATTTGCAATCTCCGCTGCTGCCTGCTCTCCCTGAAAAACACCCGATTGTTTTGCGTCAGCGCCGACGTAATAAAGCTTATCCCACTGCAGCATATCCTCAGCAACAGGCTCTCTGTTAAAAAATATAATCGGCACATCATTTTCTTTTGCAACATCAATGATTGCCGACGGGTCGGCTCTATCAACAAGATTTACCCCCAACACATTGCAACCGGCGTCAATCATCGCCTTCACCTGATCCTCCTGAGTTCTTTGAGAACCGGCCGCATCCATCACCATGACTGAAGCCCCTTCATATTTTCCCATTTCAGTTTTAATACAGTTAATCATTTCACTTAAAAATGTATCACTTTCATTATAGCAAGCAATTCCCATGTAAATGCGCTGTGGCTTCATTGCTACAGCTGGACCGCAGCCACACACACCGACAGCAATTGCAATGAGTACCACCCCTGCTTTTTTCAATTTTTTCCCCGTCATACATTCACCCCTTTTTCATCTACTGGTTCATTGTAAAAAGAATTTCCTGATTCATATCTGTAAACAGTGTTTCCTGACGCATCACTGTATAAGATACTGTTTTATCCTGAATTTTATAAAAATACTGGTCAAGCCTTTTTCCAACCTCTCTCAGACTTTCATATCCAACACTAAACTCATCCGGGACAACAAGGCATTCTGCAATACCTTTATCAACATAGTAAACCGCCTCTGTTGACCTGCCAATTCCATACACTAAAGCGCCGTGGATATTATTGGCCGCTGCAGCCTGTCCTGCCGCAATCACACTGTTATTATCAAGTGCAATTATAAAATCAACCTTTGGCTTTTCTTTAACTACAGTCTCTTTTATCATTCCAAGTGCCGACCAAGAAATTGTCCCCCCTCTGTCTCTGATTGCGTCTAACAAACCTTTCTGTCGATTCAAAACAGCTTCCGAGGCGTAATCTGCCGAAATAATCCCGATTGTTTTTCCTTTAAGACTTCCTCCGTAATCCTGTAAAAGTGCCTGTCCTATAGCCTCACCCATCGCATAATTATCCGGTTGGATAACCGGAAGCTCAGACTCAGAGCGTTCTTGTGAAGCTGCCGACTCTACAAGCACTATCGGCACTTTAGCCTCTAACCCCCGAAGCATCTCCTCTGCGTCCGAACCGTCTACAGCATGTACAATCATCGCAGCCGCGCCATTTTGAATTTCATTTACAATAAGCTGTTCTTCTTCTTCGACCGTAAGCTCTGATGCTGTATTTACAATTGAAAGTTCAAGTTCTTCGTCCATTGCCGCCATTTTCAATCCATATTTAAAAGCTGTCCATTGGCTGTCATCCGAATTTTCAATAATCACCGACACTTTATCTTTTGATTTACTCGTCTGTCCCCAAAGCATCATCACCCCGACAGCCGCTGCCGCAATCCCAAGCACCATTTCAATCAAAATAAATGTCCTCTTACGATTTTTCATTTTCATCTACCTGCATTTTCATTTGTATTTCTTCTCGGCTAAACATATGTCCCTTTTCAAGAATCTGCCGTGTTTCTTCTGTATATGTAATTGCCGGAATCACAATTGAAACACAAGTGCCCTCATCCGGCTCACTTTGCACCTTTAATCCATAATCCTTGCCGAAAAGAATCTGTATTCGATTATTGACATTAACAAGACCTACACCTGACCCATGCTTATGAACACGGCTGCTGTCTGTTAAAATCAACTCGGCGTCCTCTTGTTCCATACCGATGCCATTATCAATCACCGATAAAATAATCACATCATCTTTTTTTCGTCCGGTAACCTTGATTTCACCACAATCATCCATACCACTGACACCATAATTAATAGCATTTTCCAAAATTGGCTGTAAAACAAGCTTGACAATACAGCAATCACAGACTTCATCATCCACATCAAAAACTACCGAAAAGGTGTTTTTATACCGCACTTTTTGTATATTCATATAGCTTTGCGCATGCTGAAGTTCATCTCTGATACTGATTACTGTACGCCCCTTTGACAAACTTATTCTAAAAAGCTTGGCAAGCTGGGAAATCATAAAAACAGCCTCATCATTGCGCTCTCCTTCAATCATCCATGTGATTGACTCCAACGTATTATATAGAAAATGAGGATTAATCTGGCTTTGCAATGCATCCAGCTCGCTTTTACGCCGCTCGGTCTGCTCAAGAACAATTTCCTTCATCAATAAGTCAATTTGCTCATACGATTTTTGTATAGAATATCCCAAATGTATAATTTCCTTTGAACCACCAATATAAATTTCCGGCTTTTCACCGGCCTCGTAATCCACAACAGATTGATTCAGCTTTAATATCGGGCTGGATATACGTACAGAAACAACGCGATTAATACCCACAAGCATCATTCCTGTCAAAAGCATCAGCATAATTACAAAATACTGCATATTCGTCATACCGTGTGTAAATGTTGAATACGGTACAACCCCGACAAGCTTCCATCCGGTATAGCTGATTGTATTAACAATAACTTTACGCCGACTGCCTTGAAAATTCTCATCATAAACACCATCTTTATACCCTGCAGCTGTCTCGCTGTTTTCTCCGCAGATTCCCCATTGAATCTGAGTCTGTCTGGGATGATAAATAATATTTCCCTGTCGGTCACACAGATAATAATACTGCCCATTATTAACAGCGTTTATTTTATTCATCATTCGGGAAATACTTGAATAATCCATATCAACAAGCAGCACACCCGACTGCGAATTTCCCTTATCTGTGATTTCTACAACACGGCTCAAT
The DNA here is from genome assembly GCA_902489925.1 of uncultured Lachnospiraceae bacterium. GTDB lineage: Bacteria > Bacillota > Clostridia > Lachnospirales > Lachnospiraceae > Scybalocola_A. The sequence goes on from CABUBX010000017.1 coordinate 16,808, forward strand.
GAAATAACCCAATAATATTTATAAAAAGCATCGTCAAAAAGATTTTGAATATGTGGGGTTGAAAAATGCATATTCTCCATTTCATGAATAGCCTGCTTGTACCAATCCTGACTTGTAATATCAGGGTCTTCCTTCTGAATTGCAATCGGTTCTGCTGCAATAAGGCTTCCGTAATTATTATAAACCGCAATACTTCTTAAATTATCTCTGTTTGCTTCATATAAAAGATTCATGCCTCTTTGGATATCTTTATTTTGACTGGAAAAATCACTCTCTTTAATGATATTATAATAAACCGTATCTGATATCCGACGCATGCTCATCAGATAATCTTCAAGGTTCTCTCCTGTCTGTTCCATTAACTTTTGTGTACTCTGGGTGATTTCCTCTCTCGATGCCGCTGAAAATCTAAAATACATAACAACACCTAAGATAAGCATAATCGAAATTGAAATTACCGAAAGTGTAAACATAACCGTTGACTGCATTCCCATCGGCCTCATTTGCTTTAACCGACAATCCCATTTATTTTTCACGTTCTCCATACTCCGTTCTATATTTTGAAGGGGACACTCCAAACCGCCGTTTAAAAACATAACTAAAATAGTTAGGGTCTGCGTACCCAACGCTTTTTGCAATCATATAACTTTTTTCGTTTGTTTCAAGCAAGCGTCTTGCTGCCTGATCCATACGGTAATCTGTCAAATAACCGATAAATGATTTTCCCGTTTCTTTTTTAAAAACAGTTGAAAAATAAGCATTTGAAACACCAAGCGCCTCACATATACGATCCAGCGACAATTCTTCATCGGCATAGTGGCTCTGAACATAATCCTGAGCCTTTGAAACAAAAGATTTTGTTGTTTTATTCCGCGCATTAATCAAAGCCTCATGAAACGATAACCCTGTCTTCGAAAGTCGCCTTTTCAGCGTTTCAGGATCCATTCCCATCATGTTTCCATAAATTTCCCGCATATCGCCGCTCAAATTCTTCTCCGTAATATCGTTATTTGCCGCAAATCTGTAAAGTGCACTGGCCAATTCCATGATATCTAACTGATGCTGCTGCAACGACTTTGAAGGCACAAAAACGTGCTGCATATAATCATCGACCGCCGCTTCAATATCCTCTTTTGTGCCAAGGCGTATACTTTTAAAAAGCTGGGCCAGACACACTTCATGATCTGCTTCTGTTTTTTCCGGTTTAACCGGTGAAATTTCGTCAATATTAATTGCTTTCCCAGCACCATAAATAACTCTGTAAGAGACAGCCTCCCGCGCACCGTTATAGGAATTTGATAGTTCAAGCACATTTTCACAGACTGCACCAATACCGATGGTTACAATTGCACCAATCATTCTTCGTACATACCTGCAAAAACGGTCGCACTCATCGGTGACCTCTGTCACCTCGCCTGCTTCCCTAAGCTGGGCAATCATCACGGTCTTACCAAGATAAGAAAAAAATCTGGCAGACCAAAGATTCCCAAAATACTCTCTCGCCTGCTTCTCTACCGATGTCGCCAAAAGCAGCGGATTCATATTTTCCGGTATATTTCTTTCTGACGTATGAATGACCAGACAGACAAAATACGGTCCTTGAAAATCAATCTGATAGTCATGCAAATACCTTTCAAGTTCATCTTCCTGAATACGGCCTTCGATTAGCGTTGTATAAAAATTCGTGCGAAGCAGCAGTAAAGATTCCATATAATACTGCTTTAGTATTTCCGTATCTCTTTTTTCACTGATTTCTTTATCTAATTTTTCCCTGACCTTTGAAAATACATTTGAAAGTTCCACCGAATTAACCGGTTTTAATATATATTCTTCAACCTCAAGATGCACTGCTGCTTTCGCATATTCAAACTCATCAAAACCTGTAAAAATCAATAATTTTGTTGCCGGATATTCCTCTTTAATTCGGCGTGCCAGTTCCATACCATCCATATAAGGCATCTTAATATCGGTCATAACCACATCCGGCTGAAATTTCTCAACCAACTCCAAAGCTTTGATACCATTGCCAGCATAGCCAATGACAGAAAATCCAATCGCCTCCCAATTGACTTTTTTCATAATAACCTGAATAACATCTTCTTCGTCATCAACTAAAAGTACTGTATATTTATCCATTTTCGCTACCCCTATGTAAACTTTTCATATATTATATCAGAATTTTACAATAAAAAAAAGGTCGGATGTCAAAATCCGACCTTTGAGCGTCTATGCTATTTTTTCTGAACATATTTCAGACAGTCAAGCATTACTGCGATGAGGATAATAATACCTGAGAATACGAACTGAAGGTTTGCATCAATACCAAGAATAGTGAGGGAATATGTCAATGCTGTAAAAATAATTACGCCGACAACAACACCTGAAATCTTACCGATACCACCTGTGAAGGATACACCACCAACAACGCAGGCTGCGATGGCATCCATCTCCCAGCCCTGTCCATAAGCTGCTGAACCTGAACCAAACATTCTCGCACACTCAAGCCATGAACCAAATCCATATAAAATACCTGCAAGAACGAATGCGCCGACAGTAACTTTAAATACAGAGATACCTGAAACAGCTGCCGCCTCCGGATTGCCGCCGACAGCATATAAGTTTTTACCAAATGTTGTTTTATTCCAGATGAACCATACAATTGCGATAGCTGCAACGGCCCATATAATAATTGTTGGGAATCCGTTGAGTTTAGGAATAATCATATTTGGAATTGTTGATTCAATAGCACCGAAGGATACACCCTTTGTTGCGTAAGTCATAAGACCGAAAATAACAAGCATATTCGCCATTGTTGAAATAAATGGATGCATCTTAAACTTGGCTGTAAAGAAACCTGCAATCGTTGTAAAAATTGTACATAAAAGAATACACATTACAAGCGCAAGTATAATTCTGCCGACAACCGGAACACCGCTAAAGTCAAATACATGACCAAATACGGAACCTGTATTTGGACCCTGATGCATAATGATTGTTGCTGCAGTAATGCCCATACCAACCATACGACCGATAGAAAGGTCAGTACCTGTAAGAAGAATCAGACCTGCAACACCAAGCGCAAGAAACATTCTAGGTGATGCCTGCTGGAAAATATTTAAAATATTATTGTATGTAAGCAGTTTTGTATTCTTCACTACAGGTGCAAGAATACAAAGAGCGATGAAAACAATAATGATTGCGATATACAGACCGTTCTGAAGAAGGAAGTTTCTTAAATTAAATGTATATTTATAATTTTCCCACTTCTGTGCTCTCATCTCCATGAATGTAAATTTTGACATTCTTAAAAGGTCAATGAGATGATATCTGTAATTAAATGCTGCATGGCGTCTGTCTTTAATCTGCTGTAAATCTTTATCAAGTTCCACCTTTGCATCAAAACGTCTGTTTTTATAGACATATTTCTCATCTTTAATTTCCTGATGGTCTGAAAGCTTTGCCATTGCCGCCTGATGTTCTTTTTCAAGCTCTGCCAGTTTCTTTTTATATTTTTCCTTAGCCTCTGCTTTTTCTTCGGCACAACTTTGCTTTACAGGCACCAAATACTCTTTATCAAAATGTGCTTTCATGTAATTTTCAGCATCTGCTATAAGCTTAGAAATTTCATCTTTGTTCTTTGCCTCAACAGCCTTTGCCTTTTCAATTTCTTTACGCACTGCGGCAATTCGGTTAGCCTTCTCATCTTTTGTGAGTGTACGCTCTTTTTTAATATTATCAACTTCATTTTGCAAAGCAATGACTTTATCTGTACCGTCTACTCTGAGACTGTCAATCTTTGCCTGAATTTTACCAACATAGTCTTCGATTGGCTGGCGCAGCTTTATTTCCTGCTCAGCCGTAAGAATCTTACTGTTTGCCATATTCATCAATCTCCCTCATTTATAGGTATTTTGCACTGAGTCTTAAAAGTTCTTCCTGATTTGTTTCCTTTGTCTCAACAATACCGGCAAGACGTCCATTGGACATGACACCGATACGATTTGTAATACCGAGAATTTCCGGCATTTCCGATGAAACAACAATAATTGTTTTTCCCTGCTTAGCCATCTCAATAATCAGCTCATAAATTTCATATTTAGCGCCGACATCAATACCTCTTGTAGGCTCATCCATCATAAATACCTTTGGTTCTCTTTCAAGCCATTTACCAAAAATAACCTTCTGTTGGTTACCGCCGGAAAGACTGGAAATCATATCATCCGGTCCCATACATTTTGTATGCATGACTTTTATTTCTTTTGCTGTCGCTTTTGTCATCTTGGTATCCGAGAGTGCCAACCCCGACTTATACTTATTCAAATTGGCAATTGTCGTATTAAAAGTCAAATCGCCTTTTAAGAAAAGTCCGTTTGCCTTACGTTCCTCGGTAATCATCGCAAAGCCGTGTTCCATCGCTTCTTTTGCACTTGTAAAGTTCATCAAATGATTATTGAAATAAACACGTCCTGCAGCTCTTGTTCGAACACCGAAAATCGTCTCTAAAAGTTCTGTACGTCCCGCACCGACAAGACCGTAAAGTCCGAAAATTTCTCCCTGTCTTACATCGAAAGAAATGTCCTGAAGATGAGGTTCGTATTTTGTTGATAAATGCTTAACAGACAAAACAACATCCTTCGGCTGATTGTCCACCGGAGGGAATCTATTGTCAAGAGAACGGCCAACCATAGCCGAAATCAATTCATTCATATTTGTATCTTCTGAGCGCTTTGTCATAACGAGATTACCATCTCGAAGCACCGATATATCATCACAGATTTCAAAAATTTCATCCATCTTGTGAGAAATATAAATCAGGGAAATACCCTGTGATTTTAACATACGCATCATTTCAAAGAGCTTATTAACCTCCTGAACATTCAGTGAGGATGTCGGCTCATCTAAAACGATGACCTTTGAATTATACGAGATTGCTTTTGCAATTTCACACATCTGTCTCTGAGAAACAGACATATTCCGCATTGGCTGAGTCAAATTGACTGTCATACCAAGCTTTCTAAAAAGCTCTGAAGCTTCTTTTTTCATTCTGCCTTCATCGACAACACCAACAGAATTAATCGGATAACGTCCGAGAAACAGATTATCAATAACGTTTCTCTCAAGACACTGATTTAATTCCTGATGCACCATCGCGATACCATTTTCCAACGCATCTTTTGGTCCTGAGAAGCTCACTTCCTTGCCGTCGAGGAAGATTGTTCCTTCATCTTTCTGATAAGTACCGAAAAGACACTTCATCATTGTTGACTTACCGGCACCATTTTCTCCCATCAGACCCATGACCGTACCTTTTCTCACATCAAGATTGATATGATCAAGTACTCTGTTACGTCCGAATGACTTACTCATGCCGCGTATTGATAAGACAACATCATCTTTCTTATCTGCCATGATTCTTACCCCTATTTAAGTATGCTGTTTTTCAAGTTTCCAAAAAAAATAGGTTACCGGGGAGAGTTTCTCCCCGATAGCCTGCTTTAACTTCAATAATGATTACTGACTAAGTAATGCTGTATAGGAAGCTGCGTTATCTGTTTTAACCATATTGATTGCGAAAGCATCATATTCGCTTGGATTTCCAAGACGGTTTACGATATTAGACTCAGTCTGTCCATCACCACCGATGTATTCAACCTGAAGGTTAAGAATATCATCGTAGTTTTCAAGAAGCGGCTGATATGTTGCACTTAAGAAGTTATCTGCTGAGTTGTAGATGTTCAGCCATACTTTCTTTGTTGGATGTGCACTTGCATCAAGCTGTTTTGAAACAGGCTCATAAATCTTTGTTGAATCTGTGAAATCCTGATAGTTATCAGATGTTACAGCAACATTTAATGCGTAGTAAGAACGCTGTTCTTCATTGTATGTAAATACATCCGGTGTAAGTACATTGCCTGCATCGTCAGCTGTACCGATACCTGTATCAATATCTACACCGTCAAGTGCATTACGAAGTACACGAAGTGTTAAGTAAGCTTGAACGTCAGCATGCTGGCTGATTGTTCCGCCGTAACCTTCTGCAATTGCTGCTACAGCATCGCTGTTTGCATCATAACCAAATGTAGGTACTTTATTGTCTTTTGACCATGCATTAAACATTGACATACCCATACCATCATTATTAGAAACAACAACATCAATCTGGTCACCAAATGATGATGTCCATGTACCGATTGTGTTACCTGCTGTCGCTGCATCCCATGTAGCACCTGCAGAGTTCTTCATTTCCTGAGAAGCAAGTTCACGAACTGTGTATGTCTTTCCATTAACTTCGAGTGTACCATCTTTAACAACTGCAGATGAACCGTCTGCATTTGTTCCAACAGGCTCACTATTGATTGCGCCATCTTTATCTACACCTGTATCAAGGGCTTTACGAACACCTCTTGTACGTGCGATAGAATCATTGTGGCCGATATCACCGA
>CABUBX010000018.1 GCA_902489925.1 uncultured Lachnospiraceae bacterium
AGCGAATGTCAAGTTAAAAAACTGGCGACAAGTCACTGTACAAAGTAAAAAGTCTGCGTATAAGGCAGAGAACGTGTGGGAATCACCATGATACACACGGCAGAGTGTACAGTCACCGCTTGTCGTACTGATTTAAAAGTGCGAAAAGGAGGCGGCTTTTTTTATGGCAAGTCAAGTAATGAGAATTACATTAAAGGCGTATGACCACAAGTTAATCGACCAGAGTGCTGGCAAAATTATCGAAACTGTAAAGAAGACAGGTTCTAAGGTGAGCGGACCGGTGCCGTTACCAACTAAGAAAGAGGTAGTTACAATTCTGAGAGCTGTACATAAGTACAAAGACTCCAGAGAGCAGTTCGAGCAGAGAACACACAAAAGATTGATTGACATCATCACACCTACACAGAAGACTGTAGATGCATTATCAAGATTAGAGATGCCTGCAGGTGTTTACATCGACATTAAGATGAAAACAAAATAATTTGTTATTTAAAACAGAGAATATCCTTTAAGGTTTATATATAGAGAAACATCGGATACACCGAATACTCATTTCGTAGACCGTCTAGGATGAACGCGAAAGCGTTCCGCTGTAGATTATCACAGGAGGTGCATTCTTAAAATGAAGAAAGCGATTTTAACAAAGAAAGTCGGAATGACTCAGATTTTCAATGAGGATGGAGTTTTAACTCCGGTAACAGTTCTTCAGGCTGGTCCTTGTGTTGTAACACAGGTTAAGACAGTAGAGAACGATGGTTACAGTGCCGTTCAGGTTGGTTATGAAGACATCAGAGAAAAATTAGTTAACAAACCAAAGAAAGGCCATTTTGCAAAAGCTGGTGTAACAGCTAAGAGATTTGTAAAAGAATTTAGATTTGAAGATGCAGAAAACTACACATTAGGACAGGAAATCAAAGTTGATGTTTTCGCTGCTGGTGATAAAGTAGATGCTACTGCAAAATCAAAAGGTAAAGGATTCCAGGGTGCAATTAAGAGACACGGCCAGTCAAGAGGACCTATGGCTCATGGTTCTAAATACCACAGACATGCGGGTTCTAACGGTTCAGCAACAACTCCGGGACGCGTATTCAAAGGAAAGAACATGCCGGGACATATGGGTGCTGTAAAGGTTACTGTACAGAATCTTGAAATTGTAAGAGTAGACGCAGAACAGAATCTTCTCTTAGTTAAAGGTTCAGTGCCGGGACCGAAGAAATCAATGGTAGTGATTAGAGAAGCAGTTAAAGCTTGATTGCATTGAAGGAAGGAGGACATACAGAGATGGCAAAAGTATCTGTTTATAATATTGAAGGCAGCCAGGTTGGCGAAATCGAATTAAATGACAGTGTCTTTGGCGTAGAAGTGAACGAGCATTTAGTACACATGGCTGTTGTAGCACAGCTTGCTGCTAAACGTCAGGGAACACAGAGTGCAAAGACTCGTGCGGAAGTATCCGGCGGTGGAAAGAAACCGTGGAGACAGAAAGGAACAGGTCATGCAAGACAGGGCTCAACAAGAGCACCACAGTGGACAGGCGGCGGCGTAGTATTCGCACCGAAGCCAAGAACTTACACAATTAAGATGAATAAGAAGGAAAGACGCCTTGCGCTTAAATCCGCTCTTACATCAAGAGTAAATGAAAATAAATTAATCGTTCTTGATTCATTCAATATGGACGAAATCAAGACAAAGAAATTCCAGGCTGTTATGAATAATTTAAAAGTTTCTAAGGCATTAGTTGTTATGGCAGAGAAGAATGACAACATCGTTCTTTCAGCACGCAACATTCCTACAGTAAAGACAGCTTTAACAAATACTATCAACGTATACGACATCTTGAAATATGACACAGTTGTTGTCACAAAAGATGCAGTGAATGCAATCCAGGAGGTGTACGCATAATGGCTGATTTAAAATATTATGATGTAATCCTTAAACCGGTAATTACAGAAAAAAGCATGAATGCTATGGCAGAAAAGAAGTACGTTTTCTACGTTCATCCGGATGCAACAAAGGGACAGATTAAAGAAGCTGTTGAAAAGATGTTTGACGGCGCTAAAGTTGAAAAGGTAAACACAATGAACCTTGAAGGCAAGACAAAAAGACGCGGCATGACATACGGAAAGACAGCTCAGAAGAAGAAAGCTATCGTTAAGCTTACAGCTGACAGCAAAGATATCGAGATTTTCGAAGGTCTTTAATTAGAAGCTGATTTGAAACTAACTTATACGCAAATAAAAGCGTGACAATAAATGGAGAATTGAAAGGAGTGACTATCATGGGTATCAAAACATTTAGCCCATATACACCTTCCAGAAGACATATGACCAGCTCAGATTTCGCTGAGATTACAAAGTCAAAACCAGAGAAATCTTTAGTTGTTGCTCTTAAGAAGCACGCAGGTCGTAACGCACAGGGAAAAATCACCGTTAGACATCATGGCGGCGGTGCTAAGAAAAAATACAGAATCATCGATTTCAAGAGAAGAAAAGACGGTATTCCTGCAACAGTAAAAGCAATCGAATACGACCCAAACAGAACAGCAAACATCGCATTAATCTGCTACGCAGACGGCGAGAAAGCATATATCCTTGCACCTAACGGATTAAAGGTTGGTCAGAAGGTTATGAACGGACCTGAAGCCGAAGTTAAAGTTGGTAACTGCTTACCACTTGCAAATATCCCTGTAGGTACAGAGGTACACAACATAGAGTTATATCCGGGCAAAGGCGGACAGCTTGTTCGTTCAGCAGGTAACTCAGCACAGTTAATGGCAAAAGAAGGCAAATATGCAACTCTTAGATTACCATCCGGTGAGATGAGAATGGTTCCGTTAAACGGCCGCGCAACAATCGGTGAGGTTGGTAACGGTGAGCATGAGCTTATCACAATCGGTAAGGCAGGACGTAAGCGTCACATGGGTATCAGACCTACAGTTCGTGGTTCTGTTATGAACCCTAACGACCATCCACACGGTGGTGGTGAAGGTAAAGCACCAGTTGGACGTTCAGGACCTATGACTCCATGGGGCAAACCGGCTCTTGGTCTTAAGACACGTAAGAAAAACAAACATTCTAATAAGTTGATTGTTAGAAGACGTGACGGAAGCATGATTAAATAAGAGAATCTAAGGAGGTTAATATAATGGCCAGATCACTTAAAAAAGGACCATTTGCAGATGCACACTTACTTAAAAAAGTTGATGCAATGAACGCAGCAGGAGACAAGTCAGTCATTAAGACATGGTCCCGCCGTTCCACAATCTTCCCACAAATGGTTGGACATACAATCGCAGTTCATGACGGTAGAAAACATGTGCCTGTATATATCACAGAAGATATGGTTGGTCACAAATTAGGAGAATTTGTAGCAACAAGAACATACAGAGGACATGGAAAAGACGAAAAGAAATCCAAACGATAATCAGGGAAAGGTTGAAAGGAGGTTAATTCCATGGCTAAAGGACATAGAAGTCAAATTAAGAGAGAAAGAAACGCAAACAAAGATACAAGACCAAGCGCTAAGTTATCTTACGCAAGAGTTTCTGTTCAGAAAGCTTGTTTCGTTCTCGATGCCATCAGAGGCAAAGATGTACAGACAGCATTAGCAATTTTAGCATATAATCCAAGATATGCTTCAAGTTTAATAGAAAAATTATTAAAGTCCGCAATTGCGAACGCAGAAAACAACAACGGTATGAATAAGGAAAACCTTTATATCGAAGAGTGCTACGCAAACAAGGGACCTACAATGAAAAGAGTTAAACCGAGAGCACAGGGTAGAGCTTACAGAATCGAAAAGAGAATGAGCCATATCACAATCGTGCTGAATGAAAGATAAGGAGGACACTCATGGGACAGAAAGTTAATCCACATGGTTTAAGAGTCGGCGTTATCAAAGAATGGGATTCTAGATGGTACGCAGAAAAAGACTTTGCAGATAACCTGGTAGAAGATAACAAGATCAGAACATTTCTGAAAAAGAAATTATACAGTGCAGGTGTTTCCAAGATCGAGATCGAAAGAGCATCTGACCGTGTGAAAATCATCATCTACACAGCAAAACCTGGTGTAGTAATCGGTAAGGGTGGTTCTGAGATTGAGAAAGTGAAAGCAGAACTTGCTAAATTCACAAACAAAAAATTAATCGTAGACATCAAAGAAGTAAAAAGACCAGATAAAGATGCTCAGTTAGTAGCTGAAAACATCGCACAGCAGCTGGAAAACCGTATTTCATTCAGACGTGCTATGAAATCCTGCATGTCAAGAACAATGAAATCAGGAGCACTTGGTGTGAAGACATCTGTTTCCGGACGTCTCGGCGGAGCTGATATGGCTCGTACAGAGTTCTACAGCGAAGGAACAATTCCGCTTCAGACACTGAGAGCAGACATTGATTATGGATTCGCAGAAGCTGACACAACTTACGGAAAAGTCGGTGTAAAGGTTTGGATTTACAAAGGCGAAGTTCTTCCGACTAAAGCAGATAAGGAAGGGAGAGATAAATAATGTTAATGCCAAAAAGAGTAAAACGTCGTAAACAGTTCCGTGGCAGCATGAGAGGAACTGCACAGCGTGGAAATAAAATCACTTACGGTGAATACGGTATTGTAGCTTTAGAGCCGGCTTGGATTAAATCCAACCAGATTGAGGCTGCCCGTGTCGCGATGACTCGTTACATCAAACGTGGTGGTAAAGTATGGATTAAAATATTCCCTGACAAACCTGTAACAACAAAACCTGCTGAAACACGTATGGGTTCCGGTAAAGGAACACTTGAGTACTGGGTAGCAGTTGTTAAGCCGGGCAGAGTAATGTTCGAAATCTCAGGCGTATCTGAAGAAGTTGCCAGAGAAGCTCTCCGTCTTGCAACACACAAGCTTCCGGTAAGATGCAAAGTTGTTTCTCGCGCAGACTTAGAAGGCGGTGATAACAGTGAAAACTAATCAGTATGTTAAAGAATTAAACACAAAAACAATTGACCAGTTGAATGAGGAGTTAGTAAGCGCAAAGAAAGAGCTTTTCAATTTAAGATTCCAGAACGCTACTAACCAGTTAGACAATACAAGCAGAATTAAAGAAGTTCGTAAAAATATTGCCAGAATTCAGACAGTTATCACTGGAAAAAAGGCAAACGCTGCTGAATAATTTAAAGCGCCAAGGTAGCGGCGGAAAGGAGTATTGCTGTGGAAGAAAGAAATCTTAGAAAAACAAGAGTCGGTGTTGTTGTCAGCGATAAGATGGACAAGACAATCGTTGTAGCAATCAAAGACCGTGTAAAACATCCACTTTATAAGAAAATCGTCGATAGAACTTATAAGTTAAAAGCTCATGACGAGAATAATGAATGTAACATCGGAGATAGAGTAAAAGTAATGGAAACAAGACCTTTATCAAAAGATAAGAGATGGAGACTTGTAGAAATTATCGAAAGAGCTAAATAATTTTGTTGGCAAATCATAGGAGGTAAAGTCATGATTCAACAGGAAAGTAGACTTCGTGTTGCCGATAATACAGGTGCCAAAGAATTACTTTGCATCAGAGTTATGGGCGGCTCAACAAGAAGATATGCAAATATCGGTGACGTCATTGTTGCTTCGGTTAAAGATGCAACACCAGGCGGTGTTGTAAAAAAAGGTGACGTTGTTAAGGCTGTTGTAGTGCGTACAGTTAAGGGCGCACGCCGTAAAGACGGTTCATATATCAGATTTGATGAAAATGCAGCAGTTATCATTAAAGATGATAACAACCCAAAAGGAACACGTATTTTTGGACCAGTTGCCAGAGAGTTAAGAGAAAAACAGTTTATGAAAATTGTTTCCTTAGCACCGGAAGTACTGTAAGGAGGTATCGACTGTGGCTAATATGAAAATTAAAAAAGACGATATCGTAAGAATCATTGCCGGTAAAGATAAAGGCAAAGAAGGAAAAGTTATCGCAGTTAATCATAAAAACGGCAAAGTTTATGTTGAAGGCATCAACATGATTACAAAGCACACAAAACCATCTGCTCAGAATCAGCAGGGCGGCATCGTGCATCAGGAAGGACCGGTTGACGCTTCTAATGTTATGTATCTTCATAACGGCAAGCCGGCTAGAATCCAGTACCAGATTAAAGACGGCAAAAAAGTACGTGCCGCAAAAGTTAAAGGTGCTGCAGCCGAGATTATCGGCTAATTGACGGGAAAGGAGGAAACACAAAGTGAACAGAATTAAAGAAATGTATCAGAACGAAATTGTTGCAGCAATGACTGCAAAATTTGGATATAAAAATGTGATGCAGGTTCCAAAGCTTGACAAGATTGTTATCAACATGGGTGTTGGTGAAGCTAAGGATAATGCTAAGACATTAGATGCAGCTGTAAAAGACCTTGAAATCATCACAGGACAGAAAGTTGTTGTAACAAGAGCTAAAAAGTCTGTCGCAAACTTCAAAATCCGTGAAGGCATGGCTATCGGCTGTAAAGTAACATTAAGAGGCGAGAAGATGTATGAGTTCGCTGACCGCCTTATCAATCTTGCATTACCTCGTGTACGTGACTTCAGAGGTGTAAGTGCAGATGCATTCGACGGCAGAGGTAACTACGCTTTAGGTATTAAAGAGCAGTTAATCTTCCCTGAAATCGAGTACGATAAAGTAGAAAAAGTCAGAGGTATGGAAATTATTTTCGTAACTACAGCTAAAACTGACGAAGAAGCCCGTGAATTGTTAAAATTATTCGGTATGCCGTTTAAGAAATGATAGGAGGTAAATTTCATGGCTAAGACAGCAATGAAAGTAAAACAGCAGCGTCCTGCTAAGTTCTCTACAAGAGAGTACAATCGCTGCAGAATTTGTGGTCGTCCACATGCTTACTTAAGAAAATATGGAATTTGCAGAATTTGTTTCCGTGAATTAGCTTATAAGGGCGAAATTCCGGGCGTTACAAAAGCAAGCTGGTAAGATTTTGGAAGGAGGAACTTGTAATGACACATAGCGATCCAATTGCAGATATGCTTACTAGAATCCGTAATGCAAACACTGCAAAACACGATACAGTAGATATCCCTGCTTCTAAGATGAAGGAAGCAATCGCAAAGATTCTTTTAGAAGAAGGTTATATCAAAGCATATGAAATTACAGAAAATGGCGCTGCTAAAACAATGACAGTGACATTAAAATATGGTAAAGATAAAAACGAAAAAACAATCTCTGGAATTAAGAGAATTTCTAAACCGGGTCTTCGTGTTTACGCAAACACAGAGAACATGCCAAAGGTACTTGGCGGTTTAGGTATTGCAATTATCTCTACAAACAAAGGTGTTGTAACAGATAAGGTTGCAAGAGAATTAAACGTTGGCGGCGAAGTATTAGCTTTCGTTTGGTAGTCCTAAAGAACTTAACTAATCAAGACCAATTGGTCAATTAACCGGGATTTTCCATAAGTCTCGGCGAAACTTATAAACAATGTCTATAATAAATATGGAGGTACGGGCATGTCACGTATAGGAAGAATGCCAATCGCTGTTCCTGCAGAAGTTACTGTAGAGATAGCAGAAAATAATAAAGTGACTGTAAAAGGTCCGAAGGGAACACTTGAAAGAGTATTACCTTCTGAGATGGATATCAAATTAGAAGATGGTCAGATTGTTGTTACAAGACCAAACGATTTAAAGAAGATGAAATCCTTACACGGTTTAACAAGAACATTAATCAACAACATGGTTATCGGTGTTACTGCTGGTTATAACAAAGTTCTTGAAATCAACGGTGTAGGTTACAGAGCTCAGAAACAAGGAAACAAATTAGTTTTATCTTTAGGATATTCACATCCTGTTGAAATGGTAGACCCTGAAGGCGTTACAACAACACTTGAAGGTCAGAACAAGATTACTGTTTCTGGTATAGATAAAGAAAAAGTTGGCCAGTACGCTGCTGAAATCAGAGAGAAAAGAAGACCTGAGCCATATAAGGGCAAAGGTATTAAGTATGCTGACGAAGTTATCAGACGTAAAGTTGGTAAGACTGGTAAGAAATAATAAAGGAGTGAAAATAAATGGTTAGCAAAGAATCAAGAACTAAAGTTCGTTTAAACAAACATAGAAAAATCCGTAACCGTTTTGCTGGTACTGCAGAGCGTCCTCGTTTAGCTGTGTTTAGAAGTAATAATCATATTTACGCTCAAATTATCGACGATACAGTTGGTAATACTCTCGTAGCTGCTTCAACTATGGAAAAAGAAATCAAAGCCGGCGTTGAAAAAACTAACGATGTTGCAGCCGCTGCAGCTGTTGGTACAGCAATTGCTAAAAAGGCTTTAGAGAAGGGTATTACAAAAGTAGTATTCGATAGAGGCGGATTTATTTATCAGGGAAAAATTCAGGCATTAGCCGATGCAGCTAGAGAAGCTGGATTAGAATTCTAGCAAGGAGGAGAAACATGAAACGTACAATTATTGATGCTAGTCAATTAGAATTAACAGAAAAAGTAGTATCAATTAAGCGTGTTACTAAGGTTGTTAAGGGTGGTCGTAACTTCCGTTTCGCAGCTTTAGTTGTTGTCGGTGACGGCAATGGTCACGTTGGTGCTGGCTTAGGTAAAGCAACTGAAATTCCTGAGGCAATTCGCAAGGGAAAAGAGGATGCTATAAAGAAACTTGTAGAAGTTCCATTAGACGAGAACGGCAGTATTACACACGATAATATGGGTAAATTCGGAAGTGCTTCAATGTTATTAAAGAGAGCTCCACAGGGTACTGGTATTATCGCCGGCGGTCCTGCACGTAGCGTGCTTGAGCTTGCAGGTTACAAGAACATCCGTACAAAGTGCTTAGGTTCAAGAAATAAACAGAACGTTGTACTTGCAACAATCGATGGATTGGCAAACCTTACAACTCCGGAAGAAGTTGCAAAGAAACGCGGAAAATCCGTTGAAGAAATTCTTGCATAAGGAGGAGTATGAGATGGCAGAGAAATTAAAGATTACTTTAGTTAAATCTACAATTGGTGCAATTCCTAAACATAGAAAAACTGTTGAGGCATTAGGACTTAAAAAGCTTAATAAAACAGTTGAGATGCCGAATAACGAAGCCGTAAGAGGTATGGTTAATCAGGTAAAACATTTAGTTAAAGTAGAAGAAATCTAATTTTACAGTTAAGGAGGTGCAAAAAGATGAATTTATCAAGCTTAAAACCGGCAGAAGGTTCAAGACAGAGTGATAATTTCAGAAGAGGCCGTGGACATGGTTCAGGTAACGGTAAGACTGCAGGTAAAGGTCATAAAGGCCAGAAAGCTCGTTCAGGAGCACCAAGACCTGGGTTTGAAGGTGGCCAGATGCCATTATATAGAAGAATTCCTAAGAGAGGTTTCACAAACAGAAACTCTAAGGAAATCGTTGCTATCAATGTTGATGTGTTAAACAGATTTGATGATGAAGCAGTTGTAACAGTAGAGAGCTTATTAGAAGCAGGCGTTATCAAAAATCCAAAGGATGGCGTTAAGATTCTCGGAAACGGCGAACTTACAAAGAAATTAACTGTTAAGGTTAATGCTTTCAGCGCATCTGCTGAGGAAAAAATCAAAGCTCTTGGTGGAACTGCTGAGGTGATTTAATGTTTAAAACACTTAGAAATGCATTCAAAATCGCGGATATCCGCAAAAGGATGATTTTCACATTTCTAATGCTTATTGTTGTAAGACTTGGCGCAGCTATTCCGACACCGGGCGTAAAGCGCGGTGTCATGGAGAGCTTTTTCGCCAGCTTAAGCGGCAGTAGCGGTGCACTTGATTTATTCAGTGCGATGACAGGCGGTTCTTTAGAGAATATGTCTATTTTTGCACTGAGTATTACACCGTACATTACATCTTCCATTATTATGCAGCTTCTTACGATAGCGATTCCAAAGCTTGAGGAGATGCAGAAGGAAGGCGAGGATGGCCGTAAAAAAATTCGCGAGATTACACGTTATGTGACAATCGCTCTTTCACTTATTCAGTCACTTGCAATGGGTATTAACTTTGCAAGAGGTGGTTCACTTGACTATAATAATGCGTTTGGCGTTATTGTAACAGTGCTTTCACTGACAGGTGGTTCTGCTTTACTTATGTGGATTGGTGAGCAGATTACATCCCACGGTGTGGGCAACGGTATTTCTATGGTACTTCTTATTAATATTCTTTCAAGATTGCCTCAGGATTTTGGCTCACTCTATGAAAAGTTTATTAAGAATGCATCAAATATCGTTACCGGAGGACTTGCAGCATTGGTGATTATTGCAGTCATTGTGCTTACAGTTATCTTTGTTGTTTATTTACAGGATGCAGAGCGCAGGATTCCGGTACAGTATTCTAAAAAGGTTGTTGGCAGAAAGACATTTGGCGGACAGTCCACACATATTCCGTTAAAGGTTAATACAGCCGGTGTTATTCCTGTTATCTTCGCATCATCATTGATGGGTATTCCGGGAATGATTGTTGCTTTGCTTAACAAGAGTCCATCGGGCTTTTGGGGACATATTCTTAATGGTCTCAACAGCAACAACTGGTGTGTACCGAGTATGCCTTGGTACTCCATCGGACTTTTAGTCTACATTGTTTTAGTTGTCCTTTTTGCTTATTTCTATACATCAATTACTTTCAATCCGATTGAAGTAGCTGATAATATGAAGAAGCAGGGCGGCTTTATTCCGGGTATCAGACCTGGAAAACCAACAGTGGATTACTTAAACGGTATCTTAAAGAATGTTATTTTTATCGGCGCTGTTGGCCTTGTTATTGTAGCCGTTATACCGATTGTATTTTCAGGTACATTCGGCGCAAATGTTTCTTTTGGAGGAACATCTTTGATTATTATCGTTGGTGTTTTACTTGAAACTTTAAAACAGATTGAATCTATGATGCTTGTGCGTCATTATAAAGGATTCTTTAATGACTGATAAACATTGATAAAAGAAGATTGATATGCCAAGGCAGATAGTTTCTGTCTTGGTTACTTCTTTATTTAAAGTTGTTGGACATATGACTGGAGGATAATTATTATGAAAATAATTATGTTAGGTGCGCCGGGTGCAGGTAAAGGCACACAGGCGAAAAAGATTGCAGACGTTTGCAACATTCCACATATATCAACCGGAGATATTTTCAGAGCTAATATTAAAAACGGTACAGAGCTCGGTGCAAAAGCAAAAGAGTATATGGACAAAGGTTTATTAGTACCGGATGAGTTAGTTTGTGATCTCGTCGTTGATCGAATTCAACAAGATGACTGTAAAAACGGGTTCATTCTTGACGGCTTCCCGAGAACTATTCCTCAGGCAGAAGCGTTGACGAATGCCCTGAATGCTATTGGACAGAACATGGACTTCGCGGTTGACGTGGATGTCCCTGATGAGAATATAATCAACAGAATGTCCGGCCGCAGAGCATGTGTTGGATGTGGTGCAACTTATCACCTTGTATTTAATCCTACAAAAGTTGAAGGCATCTGCGATGTATGCGGTGAAAAGCTCATTTTAAGAGAAGATGATAAGCCTGAGACAGTAAAGAACCGTCTTAATGTTTATCATGAGCAGACACAGCCGTTAATTGACTATTATAAAGGTCAGGGTATCTTAAGAACAGTTGACGGCACGAAAGCTATGGATGAGGTTTTTGCGGATATTCTTAAAGTTTTAGGAGTTTAAGACGATGTCAGTAACGATTAAGTCGGATAAACAAATAGAACTTATGCGTGAATCGGGAAGACTGCTCTCAATCATGCATGAAGAACTTCATAAAGCAATCAAGCCGGGCATTTCTACTTTGGATATTGACCGACTTGGTGAAAAAATCATCCGCGATTTCGGATGTATTCCGAATTTTAAAAACTATAACGGATATCCGGCATCCATCTGTGTATCCGTCAATGACGAGGTTGTTCACGGTATTCCGACAAAAGAGCGTATTTTAAAAGATGGCGATATTGTCAGTCTTGACGCGGGCCTGATTTATAAGGGCTGGCATTCGGATGCAGCGCGAACATGGGGCGTCGGTCATATCTCAGAGGAAGCACAGCGGCTTATTGATGTCACAAAACAAAGCTTTTTTGAAGGCATTAAAGTGATTAAGGCCGGCAGTCATCTTTATGAGATTTCAGCAGCGATACAAACATATGTAGAAGCACACGGATATTCAGTTGTCCGGGACCTTGTCGGCCACGGCATAGGAACACATCTTCATGAAGATCCGCAGATACCGAATTTCAAACCAAAGGGCAGAGGCTTAAAGCTTGCTGCGGGCATGACGTTGGCAATTGAGCCGATGGTTAATGCAGGGCGTTATGAAGTCGAATGGCTTGATGACGACTGGACAGTAGTGACCAGAGATGGTTCTTTGTCGGCACATTATGAAAATACAGTGCTCGTGACAGAAGATGGTTACGAGATACTGACATTGTAAAAATTGATTTTAGGTAAGATTTAAGACAGAGGAAGGAAAAAGTATATGTCAAAATCAGATGTAATCGAAGTTGAAGGTGTTGTTATCGAAAAGCTGCCAAACGCAATGTTTCAGGTTGAGCTTGAAAACGGCCATAAGGTACTGGCGCACATCAGCGGTAAATTAAGAATGAATTTTATCAAAATTTTACCGGGTGATAAGGTAACAATAGAATTATCTCCGTATGATTTAACAAAAGGCAGAATTATTTGGAGAGACAAATAAAAAATGCTTGACATTTGGCAAAACATGGTGCTATAATGTAGAGCGGACGTTTTGAAAGGAGAGATTTGTTGTGAAGGTTAGAGCATCCGTAAAACCTATTTGCGAAAAGTGCAAGGTTATCAAAAGAAAAGGAAGCATCAGAATTATCTGTGAAAATCCGAAACATAAACAGAGACAGGGCTAATTAAAAACTTGTCTTGTTGTTATGTGAATTTTTTGCCGAAGAATGGCAAAATTTAATTCGCGGCTGCAGTGATGCAACACGGGGATGTGTTGTAAGCACTTTTAAATATTTATGTATTTATTTCGTGAGGTTTTAGCCCCTTGCGAAACAACTCAATTGAAATTTTGAAACAAAATACACATATAAGAATTGACAGTATAAGCATTTCACCACACTTTACGATAAGTGTGTTATACTTGTGCTTTCTTATATATTACAACTAGTGGAGGTGTAATTGTACATGGCTCGTATCAGTGGTGTAGATTTACCAAGAGAAAAACGTGTAGAAATCGGTCTTACTTACGTGTATGGTATCGGTAGAGTAAGCTCAAATCGTATCCTTAAAGAAGCTAATGTAAACCCTGACACTCGTGTCAGAGATTTAACAGACGAAGAAGTAGCAAGAATCCGTGACGTCATCGATGCAACTCAGACAGTTGAAGGTGATTTAAGACGTGAAATCGCTTTAAACATCAAACGTCTTCAGGAAATTGGATGCTACAGAGGTATCCGTCATAGAAAAGGTCTTCCTGTAAGAGGACAGAAGACAAAGACAAATGCAAGAACCAGAAAAGGTCCTAAGAAAACAGTAGCAAATAAGAAGAAATAATGACCAAACAATAGGAGGTTTGTTCAATGGCTAAGAAAGTGACTAAAAAAGTGACTAAGAGACGTGTGAAAAAGAACGTTGAGCGCGGACAGGCACACATCCAGTCATCTTTTAACAATACAATCGTTACACTTACAGATGCAGAAGGTAATGCACTGTCATGGGCAAGTGCTGGCGGATTAGGATTCAGAGGTTCCAGAAAGTCAACACCTTATGCAGCTCAGATGGCAGCTGAGACAGCAGCTAAAGCAGCTCTGCCTCATGGTTTAAAATCAGTAGAAGTTATGGTAAAAGGTCCTGGTTCAGGACGTGAAGCAGCAATCCGTGCCCTTCAGGCTTGCGGTATCGAAGTAACAAGCATCAAGGACGTTACTCCGGTTCCACACAACGGCTGCCGCCCACCAAAACGCAGAAGAGTCTAATAGGAGGTTAAATTAGATATGGCAAGAGATATGGTTCCAGTTTTAAAAAGATGCAGAAGTCTCGGTCTTGACCCTATTTACTTAGGTGTTGCTAAAAAATCTAATAGACAGTCTATTAGAGGAAATAGAAAAAAGAGCGAGTATGGTCTTCAGTTAACAGAAAAACAGAAAGCTAAATTCATTTACGGTGTATTAGAGAAACCTTTCAGAAACTACTTTGAAAAGGCTGAACGTATGAAAGGCCAGACAGGTGAAAACTTAATGAAGTTACTTGAGTTAAGACTTGATAACGTAGTTTTCAGAATGGGTTACGGAAGAACACGTAAAGAAGCAAGACAGATTGTCGGACATAAGCATGTAAGTGTGAATGGCAAGACAGTAAATATTCCATCATACCAGGTTAAAGCCGGTGATGTGATTGAAATCAGAGAAAAATACAAATCAGCTCAGAGATACAAAGATATTCTTGAAGTTACAGAAGCAAGAATTGTTCCTGAGTGGCTTGAAGCAAATCATGAGAGCCTCACAGGTACAGTTAAAGAAGTACCTGCAAGAGAGCAGATTGATGTACCTGTAGACGAAATGCTTATCGTTGAGTTGTATTCTAAATAATATGCACGTAAGGTTTAAGCCGTGCTTGACTATGACAATAAGTCTGTCGGGAATTTATTCATGGACAGACTTATTGTGCACGTCATATAGGGCGCAGCCCGTGACTGAAGGTCGAAGACTGGAAGCGGCATGGTACCTTGCAATTAATACCCTCAATTTAACCACAACCCAAAAAGGAGGGCTTTTGAGTGTTTGACTTTGAAAAACCGAAAATCGAGATTGCACAAATTTCAGATGATAATAAATATGGACGTTTTGTCGTTGAACCATTGGAAAGAGGCTACGGCACAACACTTGGCAATTCATTAAGAAGAATTATGCTTTCTTCTCTGCCTGGTGCTGCTGTAAGTCATGTAAAAATTGACGGCGTTGTTCATGAATTCAGCTCTATCCCAGGTGTAAAGGAAGACGTGACTGAAATCATCATGAATATTAAAAGTCTGGCGATTAAGAACACTAGTGATACTTCTGAGCCGAAGGTTGCATATATCGAGTTTGAAGGCGAAGGTGTTGTTACAGGTGCAGACATTCAGGCTGACCCGGACATTGAGATTCTCAATCCGGATCAGGTTATTGCTACTTTAAGCGGCGAAGACAGCAAGCTCTACATGGAGTTGACAATTACCAAGGGCAGAGGCTATGTAAGCTCTGATAAGAATAAAAAAGAAGATTTAGCAATCGGTGTGATACCGGTTGACTCCATCTACACACCTGTAGAACGAGTAAATCTTACAGTGCAGAATACTCGTGTTGGTCAAATCACGGATTTTGATAAGCTTACATTAGATGTCTATACAAACGGTACATTGGCGCCGGATGAAGCTGTCAGTTTAGCGGCTAAAGTATTAAGCGAACATTTAAATTTATTCATTGACCTTTCTGAAAATGCCAAAACTGCAGAAGTTATGGTTGAAAAAGAAGACAATGAGAAAGAAAAAGTGCTTGAGATGAATATTGACGAATTGGAATTATCCGTTCGTTCATATAACTGCTTAAAGCGTGCAGGTATTAACACTGTTGAGGAATTAACCAACAGAACTGCAGAAGATATGATGAAGGTGAGAAACCTCGGACGTAAGTCCTTAGAGGAAGTACTTGCAAAATTAAAAGAGCTTGGACTTTCACTGAATCAGGGTGAAGAATAATAACATTATGGACTAGAAAGCATTCTATAAGTAAGCCCGATGCGCATTATAGAGTGTTCCACAAATGGAGGAAATTAAAATGGCAGGATATAGAAAACTTGGAAGAAAATCGAACCAGAGAAAGGCTTTATTAAGAAGCCAGGTTACGAGTCTTTTATACCATGGAAAAATCAGAACAACAGAAGCAAAGGCTAAAGAAATCAGAAAGATTGCTGAGCATCTTATCGCACTTGCAGTAAGAGAAAAAGATAACTTCGAGACAGTTAAGGTTCAGGCTAAGGTTGCCCGCAAGGATGCTGAAGGCAAGAGAGTTAAAGAAGTTGTTGATGGCAAGAAGGTTACTGTATATGATACAGTTGAAAAGGAAATCAAAAAAGATATGCCTTCTCGTTTACATGCAAGACGTCAGATGTTAAAGGTTCTTTATGCTGTTAAGGAAGTACCGGCTGCCGGCGCTCAGAGAAAACAGAATACAAAGAACGTTGATTTACCAACAGTATTATTTGATGAAATCGCACCAAAGTATGCAGACCGTAAGGGTGGCTACACAAGAATCGTTAAGATTGGCCAGCGTAAAGGTGATGCAGCGATGGAAGTTATTATTGAATTAGTATAATCGACCAAAGCAAATATAAAAGCGTAAAATACCTTGGTATTTTGCGCTTTTTCCAGTTAAAAGCCTATTGGGGAAAAGGGGTTGACAAAAATTGGAAATTGTACAGATTACGGTAGAACAGATTATCGTCATGTTTTTACTCATTGTTGTCGGTGTCATTTGCTATCAGACAAAAATATTGGATTCGCAAAAATCCAGAGTACTCTCGGATGTTTTAATTAAAGTCATTACGCCGGCTTTGATTATTGATTCATTTCAGCGGGAATTTGAGATGGAGTTGCTTAAAGGCTTTCTAATCTCCATTGCGCTGACTGCGTTAAGCTTAAGTATGGCCTATTTAATCGGTCGTGTGCTCATACGGGAAAATAGTGCAAAAGATGTGCGTATTGAGCGGTTCGCCGTCATTTTTTCAAACTGCGGATTTATGGGGATACCGCTGGCCTATGGCATTCTTGGCGGTGAAGGCGTATTTTATATTATCGCTTACAATATGCTTTTTGACATCATTGTTTTTTCATGCGGCGAGGGCTATATGAAGGGCGCCGCCATCTACACAGTCAAGGATATTGTGAAATTGATGATTAATCCGGCAACGGTGGCTTCTTTAATCGGCATTATTATATTTGTCTGCAATATCCATATTCCTGAGCTTATTTCAAAGCCTATCGGTCTTGTGGCGGATATGAATACGCCTGTTGCCATGCTTGTGGCCGGTGTGTCTGTAGCTCAGGCGAATATACCGAAGCTGATTAAAAACTGGAGACTTTATTATATAGCAGCGATTAAGCTTTTGATTGTACCGATTGCAGTCGTGCTTATATGTAAGCTTTTACCGATTTCACAGACCGTTCTTTTGGCGGTCGGTCTTGCAGCGGCATGTCCGGCGGGGACTTTGACAGTGATGTTTTCGGTAATGTATGGTAGAGATGATGTTTATGCATCAGAGATTTTTTCATCAACAACGCTTTTGTCAATCATAACAATTCCGGTGATTGTTGCAATCGCTATGCTTTAAAGGGGGATAAAGATGTATACAGGATATTACAAATGGCCTATGGGCATTTTAAAAATCAAAGCAGATATGATGGGGGTTCGCAGCATAGAGTATGCAGATTCTGAGGAATATGAAGCCAGTGAAGCGAATATGTGTGCACAAAGCATTTATAAAGACGGTGATGATATCCGCGGCTATGAGCTTTATACAGAGGTATGCAGTCAGCTGAATCTCTATTTTGAAGGCAAATTAAAAAACTTTGATTTGCCGTTAAAGCCTGTCGGCACAGATTTCCAGAAAAAAGTGTGGCGAGCACTTATGACAATTCCTTACGGGGAAACAAAAAGCTATGGTGAAATCGCGGAAATGGTTGAAAATCCAAAGGCTTCTCGTGCTGTTGGTATGGCAAATCATCAAAATCCGATTTCCATTGTTGTACCATGCCATAGAGTCATCGGTGCGGATGGAAGTCTCACAGGTTATGGCGGCGGTATAGCCATTAAAAAATGGCTGCTTGAACATGAAGAACGTCACAATGACAAAAAGAGTGAATGACATAAAAATTTGCGGCAGGAGGTGCAGCTTTGGGAATTATAAAAATCAGGGATTTGATTCATGATTATTTCGGTCACGACGATGAAGAAGATCAAGAGGTTGTCAGCCGTGCGGTTAATCGGGTGAATCTTGATGTTGAGGCCGGGCAGTTTATTGCCATTTTGGGACACAACGGTTCAGGAAAATCAACGCTGGCAAAACACATAAACGGCATTTTGCAGCCGACATCGGGAACGGTGTGGGTTAAAGGGATGGATACGGCAGATGAA
The DNA here is from genome assembly GCA_902489925.1 of uncultured Lachnospiraceae bacterium. GTDB lineage: Bacteria > Bacillota > Clostridia > Lachnospirales > Lachnospiraceae > Scybalocola_A. Next base: position 18,125 of record CABUBX010000018.1, read on the forward strand.
GCTCATTTGTGGGACGTGCGCCAGAGTGCCGGCATGGTGTTCCAAAATCCGGATAATCAGATCATAGGCAGTATTGTAGAGGAAGACGTTGGCTTTGGACCGGAAAACATCGGTGTGCCGACAGATGAAATTTGGAAGCGGGTTTTTGAAAGTCTTGAAGCTGTGGGAATGATGGAGTACAGAAGTCACTCACCCAATAAGCTTTCCGGCGGGCAAAAACAGCGTGTCGCCATTGCCGGGGTGATGGCGATGCGTCCGGAATGTATTGTGCTTGACGAGCCGACGGCGATGCTTGACCCCAATGGCCGCAAAGAGGTTATAAAAACAGTTACAGAGCTGAATAAAAAGGGCGGTGTGACTGTGATTTTAATTACACATTACATGGATGAGGTCATTGGCGCCGATAAAGTTTTTGTTATGGATGACGGTGAGATTGTGATGGAAGGAACACCGGCACAGATTTTTGCTCAGGTTGAAAAGCTGAAAAGCCTGAGACTTGATGTGCCGCAGGTGACGGAGTTGGCTTACGAGCTGTCTAAGGCCGGTGTGCCTGTACGCAATGGTATTTTGACGATAGAGGAACTGGTAGGTGAATTATGTCCATTAGATTAGAAAATGTCAACTATATATACAGTCCCGACAGCGCATTCAGAAAACAGGCGCTGACAGACGTTAATCTCGAAATTAGGGACAATCAGTTTATTGGTCTGATTGGACATACCGGTTCGGGAAAATCTACGCTCATTCAGCATTTAAACGGTCTTGTGCGGGCAACTTCGGGAACGATTTATTATAATGACAAAAATATATATGATGAAAAATTTAAAATGAAAGAGCTGCGCGCCAAAGTCGGACTTGTTTTCCAATATCCCGAGCATCAGCTTTTTGAGGTGAATGTCTTAAAGGATGTTTGCTTTGGACCTGCAAATCTCGGCCTTTCCCCGCAGGAATGTGAAAGCAGGGCAAAGGAGGCTTTGAATTTAGTCGGACTTAAAGAAAAATACTGGAAGAAATCACCTTTTGAATTATCGGGCGGGCAAAAGCGGCGTGCGGCGATTGCAGGTGTGCTGGCTATGCATCCTGAGGTGCTTATTCTCGATGAGCCGACAGCGGGACTTGACCCTAAGGGGCGAAACGATATTTTAGATCAGGTGGCAAAGCTTCATGCCGAGGGCAATATGACGGTGATTCTTGTTTCTCACAGTATGGAGGATGTTGCAAAGTATGTGGAACGTCTTATTGTCATGAACAGAGGCTGCGTCATGTTTGACGATACGCCGAAAGCCGTGTTTAAAAACTATCATGAGCTTGAACGCATCGGCCTTGCGGCGCCGCAGGTGACTTATTTGATGGATAAGCTTCGGGAGAGGGGCATGGATGTGCCGGATAATGTGACAACAGTCGAGGAAGCAAAAACGGCAATCCTTGAAGCGCTCAGTAAGAGAGGAGGCCGGACATTATGATGCGGGAAATGACAATCGGACAATATTATCCGGCGGATTCTGTGATTCATAAGATGGACCCAAGAGTTAAGCTTGCAGGAACTTTAGTCTTTATTATCATGGTGTTTGTAATCAATAATCCGGCGGGCTATGTTTTTGCAGCCCTATTTCTGGGTCTGATGATTGGCTTGTCAAAGGTACCTGTAAAGTTTATGCTCAAAGGGCTTAAAGCAGTCTGGTTTATTTTGATATTTACGGCAGTGTTAAATCTGTTTTTAACACCGGGCGAGATTGTATGGCAGTTTAAATTTTTAAAAATTACAGAGGAAGGTATTGGGCTTGCCATTAAGATGGCGGTACGTTTTATTTTTCTTATTATGGGTGCGTCACTGATGACACTGACAACAACGCCGAATCATCTGACGGATGGGCTTGAAAAGAGTCTGTCGCCATTTCGCAAAATCGGCCTGCCGGTTCATGAAATTGCGATGATGATGTCCATTGCTTTGAGATTTATTCCGATTTTACTCGAAGAAACAGACAAAATTATGAAAGCGCAGCAGGCGCGCTGTGCGGATTTTGAAAGCGGAAATCTGATTCAGAGGGCAAAGAGCCTTGTGCCTGTCCTTGTGCCATTGTTTATTTCCTCCTTTCGCCGCGCCAATGATTTGGCGATGGCTATGGAGGCAAGATGCTATCACGGCGGTGACGGACGCACAAAGATGAAGCCGTTAAAATATTATCGCAGAGACTATTTTGGCTATTTAGGTCTGCTGGCTTTTGTTGTCATAACCATTTTATTGAATATATTTTGGGGGAAATTATTTTGAGACGGATTAAACTGACAATTGCCTATGACGGCACAAATTATTGCGGTTGGCAGGTTCAGCCAAACGGGACTTCAATACAGTCAACTTTGCAGGCGGCCATTGAGGATTTAGTCGGAGAAAAAATTATGCTCACCGGCGCAAGCAGGACAGATTCCGGTGTTCATGCCCTCGGGCAGGTTGCTGTTTTTGATACAAATAAAGATAATATTGCCGATTGGAAGTTTGCGATGGCAATTAATCAGCGGCTGCCTAAGGATATTGTGATTCAGGAATCGGTTGAGGTTTCACCGGATTTTCATCCGCGCTATCAAAATGTGACGAAAACTTATAAATATAAAATATTAAATCGTCGGTATGCCCTGCCGAATGAGCGTTTTGACAGCTACTTTGTTCCTCAAAAAATTGATTTTGAGGCGATGCAGGAAGCGGCCGTGGTGCTTGTCGGCAAACATGATTTCAGAAATTTTTGTTCAATGAAAACCGACGTGGAAAGTACGGTGCGGACGGTGTACAGTCTGAAGCTTGAAAAAGAGGATGACATGATTATAATGACAATTACGGGCGACGGATTTCTTTATAACATGGTAAGAATCATTGCAGGGGCACTTTTGAAGGTTGGATTTCATCAAAAAACAGTCGTGGATTTGCAAAAAGCATTGACAAGTGAAAAGCGCCTTGTTGTCGGACCGACAGCGCCGGCGCATGGTTTGACGCTGGTGGAGATTTGCTATGGCGTCTGAGTATAAAATGACAGTTGAGCATAAAATGGCAGCTTATGATGAATGTCGTCTTTGTCCTAGAATGTGCGGCGCGCATCGCAGTGAGGGCAAAAAAGGTTTTTGCGGTATGGATGGGAAACTTATGCTGGCGCGAGCGGCGCTTCATATGTGGGAAGAACCATGCATTTCAGGTACGTGCGGTTCAGGAACTGTATTTTTTACCGGATGTACGCTGCGATGTGTTTTTTGTCAGAATTATGATATTGCCGCCGGCACATATGGGCGCGAAGTATCGGTTTCGCGTCTGAGTGAAATCTTTATCGAGCTTCAGCAAAAGGGCGCGGCAAATATTAATCTTGTGACACCGAGCCACTATGTGCCCCACATTGTTAAGGCACTTGAGCAGGCAAAGCAAAGCGCGGATATGCCGCTGACAATTCCGGTGGTCTATAATACAAGCGGTTATGAGCGAGTGGAGACACTGCGTATGCTTGATGGTCTTGTTGACATTTATCTTCCGGATTTTAAATATATGGACAATACATTGGCAGAGGCCTACTCTCGCGCAAAAGATTATCCGAAGGTCGCCTCAGACGCACTTGCTGAGATGGTGCGTCAGCGGGGAAAAGCAGTTTTTTTTGAAAACGGGATGATGAAGTCGGGAGTTATTGTCCGTCATCTTATGCTTCCGGGACAGCTGATGGATTCTAAGCATATTGTGAAATATCTGTATGAAACCTATGGCGATGATATATACATAAGTCTGATGAATCAGTATACTCCGCTGGCTCAGGTGGCACATATTCCAGAATTAAACTGCCGTGTCAAGAAAAAGTCTTATAATAAGCTTGTAGACTATGCATTAAGTCTTGGCGTTGTCAATGCCTTTATTCAGGAAGGTTCGACGGCTGAAGAAAGCTTTATTCCGCCCTTTGACGGTGAGGGGCTGTAAAACAAAAATTACTCAAATAGTTTAAAAATTTGGGAAAATATGCTTGACAGTAAAGCTGAAATTCCATATAATATTTAATTGTGACGATATGTCTATAAATACTATAACCAATGCCCCGGAGTATAGTGTTTAAACAATAAATAAGAGAATCAAGTAATTATTGTGTACTATTACAAGGAGGAAAACTCATGAAAAGTTATATGGCTACACAGTCATCTATTGAAAGAAAATGGTATGTTGTAGATGCAGAAGGACATACATTAGGACGTCTTGCATCAGAAATCGCTAAAGTATTAAGAGGAAAAAATAAACCGACTTACACACCGAGCATGGACACAGGTGATTATGTAATCGTTGTAAATGCAGATAAAGTTAAAGTAACAGGTAAGAAATTAGACCAGAAGATTTATTACAATCATTCAGATTATGTAGGCGGCATGAAAGAGACAACTTTAAAAGAAATGCTCGCTAAAAAACCGGAGAACGTTCTTTACTTAGCAGTTAAGGGCATGCTTCCAAAGGGACCTTTAGGAAGACAGATGATTAAAAAACTTCATGTATACGCTGGTCCGGAACATGACAATGCAGCTCAGAAACCTGAAGTATTAGAAATCAAATACTAATTCAAGGCACATTGGAAGGAGAGAAAGAGATGGCAGCATCAGTAAAATATTACGGAACTGGAAGAAGAAAGAAAAGTATCGCCAGAGTTTACCTTGTACCGGGTACAGGTAATGTGACAATCAATAAAAGAGATATCGATAACTACTTCGGTATGGAGACATTAAAAGTTATCGTTAGACAGCCACTTGAAGCTACAAACACAACAGATAAATTCGATGCTATCGTAACTGTACGTGGCGGCGGCTTCACAGGTCAGGCCGGTGCTATCAGACACGGTGTGTCAAGAGCTTTATTAAAAGCAGATGCAGATTACAGAGCAGTATTAAAGAAAGCAGGTTTCTTAACAAGAGACCCACGTATGAAAGAAAGAAAGAAATACGGTCTCAAGGCAGCTCGTCGCGCG
>CABUBX010000019.1 GCA_902489925.1 uncultured Lachnospiraceae bacterium
TATCAAAAAAATATAAAATATTTCTAAGTTTTTCTTTCAAGTATTTGACAATAACCTGTCAGACGATATAATTATACAATAAGGAAGGGGCGATGAATATGGAAAAGAAGAAGATGCTTTTAGTCATTAACCCAAAATCAGGCAAGAACCAGATTAAGCCGTACTTGTGCGATATTATTGATTTATATGTATCTAACGGTTATACAGTGACTGTGCATACGACACGTTATGCAAAGGATGCCCGATGGATTGTGAGAGAAACTTCCGAAAATTATGATATTATTGTTTGTGCCGGCGGTGACGGTACGTTAGACGAGGTTTGTTCAGGCCTTATGGACAGTGACAGTAAGACACTGCTGGGCTATATTCCGGCAGGTACGACAAATGACTTTGCAAAGAGTCTTGGGATTGCCTCTAAAGTCATGAATGCTGCCCAGACGGTGATTACGGGAACGCCTTTTGCCTGCGATATCGGTGAGTTTAATAATGTGCCTTTTATTTATGTGGCGGCATTTGGTGTATTTACGCAGGTATCCTATTCAACACCGCAATATACGAAAAATATGCTGGGGCATCTAGCCTATGTGCTTGAAGGAATGAAAAGTCTTGCCGGTATAAAGGCACATCATGCAGTCATTCGCTATGAAGATAAAGTGATAGAAGATGATTTTATTTATGGCATGGTGACAAACACAGTTTCTGTCGGAGGCTTTAAAAGTTACAGTAATTCGGAGGTTGAGTTAGATGACGGTCTTTTCGAGATGATGTTTATAAAGATGCCGAAAAATCCTATAGATATTCATTTGATTGCAGCCGCGCTTTTGACTCAGAAGCCGGATGACAGAGTGATGTATTTTGACAGAACAGATAAACTGACGGTTGTAAGTGATAAGGAAATTTCGTGGACACTGGACGGCGAGGACGGCGGTTCATGGCGCAAAACAGAAATTGTCACAAAACATAAAGCTGTTCGTATCATACGGCCGGCAGAAGCGGTAGAGGCTTCAGAACAATAAAAAGAGGTGACAGGATGAAGTTGTTAAGACGAAGATACCAAGGAATTTTAAGAGCTGCGACAGTCGGCATATCTGTAATATTACAGGTGACTTTCCTTGTATTGATGGCAGAGGTATTTAAGGAGTATTCCTCATGGGTGTACATATTGCTTCAGATATTCAGCATATGCCTTGTATTTTTCCTTGTAAATAACGGCGAATCATACCAGCTGTTTTGGATTATTATTGTCCTTGTGCTGCCGGTATTTGGATTTTTGCTCTATTTTATGTGGGGAAGAAAGCACACAAATTCCAAGCTGCATAAGCGCATCAGAGCAGTGCAGACAAAGAGCAGGCAGTTTAAAAAGCAGGATGAGCATATTATTGAGGAGTTTAAAGAAAAACATCCGAATAAGGCTCAGGTGAGCACACGTCTGATTAAAGAAGGCTTTATGCTTTATAATCATACAAAGGTGACCTATTTTGACGTTGGTGAGAAGAAGTTTGAATCGCTCTATGAGGATATGGAGAATGCCAAGAAGTTTATTTTCCTTGAATATTACATTATTAAGGATGGCGAGGTATGGCAGCGTATCAAAGAGATTCTTGCAAGAAAAGTTCAGGAAAAAGTAGAAGTGCGTCTTTTATATGACGATTTCGGAAGTCTTTTGCTCAACACTCAGGAATTTCGCGATGAGCTTGCGTCTCTTGGAATCCGCTTCAGTGTGTTTTCACCGATTCATAAAGAAGCAACACGATTTTCTTTTAATTATAGAAATCATCAGAAAATTGCAATCATCGACGGAAATATCGGCTATGCCGGCGGATTGAATCTTGCCGACGAGTATGCCAATATTATTGAGCGTTTCGGGCACTGGAAGGATACGGCAGTTCGCCTCGAGGGACCGGGCGTTTATGGACTGACCTCTATTTTCCTTGAGATGTGGGAGATTTCCAAGGGATACGAAAACCTTGATTATGAAAAATATAAACCGACGGTTTCTTTTGAAACAGGCGGCTATGTACAGCCACTTTCAGACGGTCCGGCGAACAATCCGAATAATCCAATTTGGGATACGTATATGCACATGATTGCCAAAGCGAGAGATTATATTTACTTTACGACACCTTATCTCGTTCTTGAGCAGGACATGGTTAAAAACTTGTGCAGGGCGGCACAAAGCGGTGTCGATGTGCGTATTATCACGCCGCGCCAGTATGATAAGTGGTATGTATATATGGTAAATATTGAAAACTACGGTATTCTTTTGCAAAACGGTGTTAAAATTTATGAGTATCTTCCGGGTTTTGTTCATTCAAAAACAGTCGTTTCGGATGATGAATGTGCAATCTGCGGCAGTATCAACATGGACTACAGAAGCTTCTATCTTCACTATGAATGTGGTGTGTTTATGAGCGATACGCTGGCAGTTATGGATATTAAAGAGGATACACTGGCAACGATAAAGAAATGTGAGGAGATTACTTACGAGAAATGGAAAAAACGTCCGGCATGGCAGAAGCTTGTGCAGGGACTTTTGAAACTGTTTTCTCCGCTTTTATAAATGTGTTATGTATAAGATTTTTATTGTTGAAGATGATAAAACAATTGCCTCGGCGATGGCAGCCTGCTTAAATCAGTGGGGCTATGAAAGCCGGATGGTGAAGGATTTTTCCGATGTTTATAATGAATTTTTGGCGTTTAATCCACAGCTTGTGCTTATGGATATTTGGCTGCCTTTTTATAACGGCTACTATTGGTGCAGCCAGATTAGAAAGGTGTCGAAGGTGCCGATGATTTTTATATCATCACAGGGTGAGCCGATGGATATGGTCATGGCGATGAATATGGGGGCTGATGATTATATGACAAAGCCCTTTGATTTGAATGTGCTGACCGCGAAGGTGGCGGCGCTTGTGCGCCGTACTTATGATTACCAAAGTGACGGTCAGCAGGGCATTACCTTCGGGAAAGCCTTCCTAAATACAGCCGAGGCAGCGCTTTATATCAATAATCAGCGGGTTGATTTGACAAAAAATGAGTTCAGAATTTTAAAGCTTCTTCTTGAGCATAAAAACAGGCTTGTTTCCCGCGATGAGCTGATGCAGGCACTCTGGGAGAGTGAAAATTTTATTGATGATAATACATTGACGGTCAATGTGGCGCGGCTTCGCAGAAAGCTTGAACAAAACGGTCTTAGCCGCTGCATTGAAACAAAAAAAGGATTAGGGTATATATTAAATGCGTAAGAAGGAGTTAAAAATATTTTTAGGCTTTATGAAATCACAGTGGGCGGCATGGGTAATCCTGTGCCTTTCCGCTGTGATTTTTTTTCTGTTGGATATGCTCGGGCTGACATCATCACCATATACGGTGTATGGCATTTTTTTATTGACATTTCTGACATTTACTATTATGTTTATAAATTATGTAAAGTACAGGGCGAGAGCACTAACGCTTTTGAAGGCTTTCGAACATATGAGCCTTGATGTGTCGGATTTACCGAATTCTGGGGATTTTGAGGGCGAGTGTTATACGGCAATTATTGATGCGCTTCACAGAAAGATGGCGGAGGCGGTGCACCGGCTTGACGAGAATTATATCGACCAGATTGATTATTATTCGATGTGGGTGCATCAGATTAAAACACCGATTGCGGCGCTGAGGCTGATGGTGCAAAGTGAGTCGTCACTGTCAAATAAGCTTGCATGGCAGACAGAAATTTTTAAGATTGAGCAGTATGTGGCAATGGTGCTTATGTATTTGCGGCTCACAAATCTTGCTCAGGACATGGTGCTTGAAACGGTGGATGTGCGGGCTGTCGTCAGTGCCTGTGTGAAAAAATACAGTACGATGTTTATTTACAAAAAGCTGTCAGTGGATATTTCGGAATTTAATATGCAGGCAGCATCAGATGCAAAGTGGCTTGCAGTTATCGTGGAACAATTTTTATCCAATAGTCTGAAATATACCGAAAGGGGAAGTATTCATATTTATTGTGAGGAGACAAAGCAAGCGCAGGCGCTTGTGATTGAAGATGAGGGGATTGGCATACGAAGTGAGGATATTCCGAGGATTTTTGATAAAGGCTATACAGGCTGCAACGGCCGTGCCTACGAAAAATCGACGGGAATCGGTCTTTATATTGCAAAGAAAACGGCGGATTATCTCGGCATACGTTTTGAAGTGTCCTCGTCTGTCGGTGTCGGCACAAAGGTTCGAATTGTACTGCCTAAACCGCAAAAGTGACAGCTTTGTAAGATACGGCAATCATTTGTAAGGTTAAGTTAAGGCAAGCCCTTCTTTCATTTGCTAATATAGAATTATGAAAAGGCTTCATGCCGCAAGATTTAAAAAAGAAGGGAGAGATTTTGAGATGGCTATTTTAGAGGTCAGTCATATAAAAAAGATTTACAGTACAAAGGCAGGAAAGCAGCAGTGCAGCGCGCTTTCAGATGTCAGCTTTACAGTGGAAAGAGGGGAATTTATTGCGATTATGGGTCCTTCCGGTTCGGGTAAAACGACACTTTTAAATAATTTGGCATCTTTAGATACGCCGACATCGGGGACAATTATTTTAGACGGACAGGATATGGGGAAAATTAAGAGCAGAGAGCTGTCTGCCTTCAGAAGAAATAATCTTGGCTTTGTTTTTCAGGATTTTAACCTTTTAGATACATTTTCTGTGAAGGACAACATTTTGCTGCCGCTTGTTTTGTCGAGAACCCCGTATGATAAGATGATGGATAAAATGATGCCGATTGTGCGCAGGTTAAGTATTGAACGGCTTTTGGAAAAATATCCTTATGAGATTTCAGGCGGTGAAAAACAGCGGTGCGCCGTTGCGAGAGCGCTTATTACATCACCGAAGCTGCTTTTGGCCGATGAACCGACAGGGGCGTTAGATTCAAAGTCTTCTGCCAATCTCATGCGGATGTTTAAAGCATTTAACGAAGGCGGTCAGACAATTCTTATGGTTACGCACAGTGCGCAGGCGGCAGCTTATGCGAGTCGTGTTTTGTTTATCAAGGATGGCGAGCTGTTTAATCAGCTCTATAAGGGCGAGGAGACTGACAGGAAATTTTTTGAGCGTATTATGTCCGCGGTGACAGTGCTTGAAGCCGGAGGTGAGAGCTTTGCGTAGAGGGTTTTATTTTAGGCTTGCGCTAACCAATATTAAACGGAATAAAGAAGTCTTTAAACCGTATATGTTTGCCTCGGCTTTGATGGTTTTTGTCTATTATGTTTTTTTGATACTCAATAGTAATGCGGCAATGGTTGGCTTTGAAAACTTTACGACTTTTACGTTTGTCATGTCAATCGGCGTCTATGTGGCGATGGTTTTTTCAGTGATATTTATATTTTATGCTAACAGTTTTATCATGAAGCGCCGCAAAAAAGAATTGGGGCTTTACGGTATTTTGGGACTTGAAAAACGCCATATCGGTGTTTTAATGGCCTGTGAAACCGTGATTACAGGTGCGGTTTCTATTGTGTCAGGTATTATTTTCGGCCTTGTATTTTCAAAGCTTGCGGTGATTATTGCGGCAAAGCTGATTCACAGTTACAGCCATATTGATGTAGCGTTTGATGGGTCGGTTCTCATGCAGACGGCAGGATTTTTTGTATTTATCTTTTTTATAGTGCTGATTTACAATCTGTTCCAAGTCAGCGTAAGCCGTCCGATTGATTTGCTGAAAAGCGCCAATAAAGGTGAGGCAGAGCCTAAGGGTTCGCTTGCGATGACTGTTTTCGGTGTTCTGCTTTTAGCGGCCGGATATATAGGGGCGCAGCTTATGAGGGGCAATGGACTGATTTTTATTATGGCAGGTCCGACGGTTGCTGCTGTTATTCTCGGTACTTATCTTTTGTTTATGGCAGGGAGTATTTTTGTGCTGAGACAGCTTAAAAAGCGCCGGAGTATTTATTATAAACCGGATAATTTTATCTCTATTTCCGGTCTTATGTACAGAATGAAGCAAAATGCAGTCGGGCTGGCAAGTATATGTATATTGTGTACGATGGTGATTATTACATTGTCCACAACCTTTTGTCTTTGGTTCGGTATTGAGGATTCACTGAAAAAGACATTTTCCGACGATGTGACAGTTTCAGCCATGCCGAAGGAATATAAGGATACGCTGGAAGCAGCTGTGGATAAATATTCAAAGGCGTATGATGTTTCAAAGGATGAGTTTTGGATTTTGAAGGACAGGGCTTTTCAGGGAAATATTGATGCCGAGGGTAACTTGAAAAGTGCGTGGAAAGCTTCGGAGGACGGAAGCGGGTATTCTCTTGAGAACTATCTTGATATAAAAATTATAAGTGCCGACGAATATGAGCAGGCGACAGGACAGAAGGCTTTCGTAAAGCCGGGTGAGGGAATCTTTATATTTAACCGTGAACACCGGGAATTGCTTGATGGTGAATATTCATCTGTAGCATATGAGGACTTAAATAATATTTCAGAGGGTATGACTTTGCATATTCAGGACGAGGGCAATGATATGTGGCACGATGGCGTCGGTGAAGGAAAAGATTCGATTGATGAAAAGCTTTATATCACCGAAGTGCGCAGCGAAGATAAAATACTTGAAGGCAAATATAATGTACGTGAGAGTATTTATCTTGTTGTTGCCGATGAGGCAACAGCGGATGCCTGCAGCAATGGCGTCCGAATGTCCGGCGAGCGTTATATGGCTGTGATGAATTACAGCGGAAGCGAGTCGGCTAAAAGCGGCTTTATTCACGGCATAGAGGATGACCTTTATGCGACAGGCTATGGTGCTTCCATGTTCAGCATGGATTTGAATAAAACGCTGTATTACGGCGCTTACGGCGGTCTGCTTTTTATCGGAGTGCTCTTATCTGTACTTTTTCTGATGGCGATGGTTATTATCATTTATTACAAACAGATGTCGGAGGGCTTTGAAGACAGAGACCGCTACCATATACTGATGCAGGTCGGCATTGATGAACAGGATGTGAAAAAGACAATTAACAAGCAGGTGAGAACAATCTTTATGGTGCCGCTTTTAGTTGCCGTGATTCATACGGCGGCGGCCTTTAGGATGATGGGCTTTCTTGTGGCAATGGCGGATGTGTCTGGTATAGAAAATTATGGGCTTTTCGGTTTATGTACGATTGTGATTACCGGAATTGTGACAATGATTTATATGATTGTTTATAAAATTACTGCAAAAGCGTATTATAAGTTTGTATATTGAGAATTATTTAACGGGATTTTTAAAATTTGTGTAAAATCGTTGATTTTTTTAAGGTTTAAGATATAATGATAATAGGATTTGTACAAAAAGAACGGAAGAATCCGTTCTTTTTGTTTTTAGGACAAGGCTAAAGGAGTAACAACATGAAAAAAGTATTGACGATTGCAGGCTCAGATTGCAGCGGCGGCGCCGGTATTCAGGCGGATTTAAAGACAATGACAGCACATAAGGTTTACGGGATGAGCGTGATTACAGCATTGACAGCACAAAATACGACAGGCGTGTATGGCGTTTTAGATGCCGGTGCAGATTTTGTCGGACAGCAGCTGGATTGTGTATTTAAGGATATTTATCCGGATTCCATAAAGATTGGTATGGTTTCAAACATAGAAACGATTGAGATGATAGCGGAAAAGCTGAAGCTATATAAGGCTTCTAATATCGTTATAGACCCGGTGATGGTGTCCACAAGCGGCTGTGCCCTTATGAGCCCCGATGCGATGGGAACATTGATTGAAAAGCTTTTGCCGCTGGGAGATGTGATTACACCAAATATTCCCGAGGCCGAAAAGCTTTGCGGTTTTGAAATTAAATCCGGGGAGGATATGATTAAGGCAGCCGAAAAGATAGGAAAGCATTTAGACGGCAGTGTTTTGATTAAGGGCGGTCATCTGACAGAAACAGCCGATGACCTGCTTTGGCATCAGGGAGAGTTTCGATGGTATAAGTCAGAACGTGTGGATAACCCGAACACGCATGGGACAGGCTGTACATTGTCCTCTGCCATTGCAAGCAATTTGGCATTGGGGTATAGTGTTGAAGCAAGTGTTGCCAATGCAAAGGCTTATATTACAGGCGCACTTAAAGCTAATCTTAATTTGGGCAGCGGCAGCGGTCCGCTGAACCATTGTTTTGAATGATAGAGCGCAAGGGCAGAAGGTGTCAAAGACAGTGTGGTAAGAGGTGATTTTTGTGGATGATAGATTACGCAGACAAAGTGATTTGTTTATAAACAACGGAATATTGATGAGAAAAGGCTTTTTATGGGACTATGCCTCCATTCAGGGTGTTGCGGCGATGATGTGGTCGGCTTACCAAAAGGAGGTTGATGTTGAGCGGATTCGTCAGTGCAAAAAGGCATTAAGAGATGAAGCAGAGGTTTTTTGCTATCTTGAGGACAATGCCTTTGTCACTGCTGCTGCGATGCTGGCGATTTCCGATAATCCGCCGCGTATGCTCAAGCGTCTGAAAAAGATATATAAAATGATGCTGGATGAAGGCTTTAAGCCGAATTCCTGCCTGCTTTTGACTGCGCTTGTATTGATTCGATTCCATGAAGAAAAAGATTTTTCTAAAGTTGTTATTCGCGCAAAACACATCTGTCTTTCACTGAAATCGCAGCCGTGGCACTCTATGGTGGCGCCGATTGATAAGGTTGAGGAGGCTCAGGTATCTATCGGAAAGGATGTCAAAGAGATTATACAAAGAGAAAAGTATTACAGACGTCTTATTCGCGGAGAATTTCCGTCACCGGCGATTGAGGAAATCATCAGCAATGTGTTTATTGTTGACCATCGCAGTGAAGAAAAGAATGTGATGCACCTCCTGTCGCTTTATGCGACACTTAAAGGTGACGCGGAAAAAGAGTATTTCAGACAGGATTACGGCTATACTGTACTTGCTGTGCTGGCGATGGTGACAAAAGAGCCGGAGGAGACGATGAGCCGCGTGTTTGAGGTCTATGACTATCTTGTTTCACGCAGGGAATTGGAGTCACTCAAGCTTGATACCCATCAGTATTTTTACTATGCGGCGATGATTGTTTCCATGGTGGATATTGAGCGGGTACGCTACAGTAAATATGCTTTTGAAAATGACGGCGACATTTTTATGGCAATCAGTATGCTTCCTGTGATGGCACTTGCGATATCCAGAGCTTAAAGAATAAAGGCAGCCCCGGCGGCTGCCTTTTATTTTGTGTATCGGGACAGATAGTCGATAACTTCGCCGGCTGTCGGCAAGTCATGGTCTGTCTTAGCATGAATAAAATAGTCCGGTTCGTGGATATCCCACAGATAGTGAGCGTCGGAATCGCAAAGCATCCGGCAGCCTTTAAGATAAGGGTTTGCAGTCTCAAGGCGTTCGCGGTTTGCCGTGTTATGAACCTCAAAGCATGTAAAGCTGCTGTCCGGCGGTACAAAGCCCAGATTGGAAATAAGACTGTTGCTGCTCTTATCAATGTGGGCCGGAATCATAATGCCGTCATGGCTTTTCGTCAAGGCGGCCACATCGTCAAAGGAAATATCGGTGCTGCCGATGAGAAGCAGCGGTTCTTCACCGATGATTTCATCGTTTTCGTTCATAATCTGCTGTTTTCCGAAAATGTCCGGGCGATTTTTTGCAGGCATGATGTGCTTGTGAATATAGCTGTCAAAATCCATGGCGCCTTCTAATGTCCTAAAAAGACAGACGACATGAACTTCCTCAGCAGTACAAAGCTCGATGCCGGCAATCGCCGTAATGCCGTAATTTGGGGCGATTGAAAGGAGTGCCGGACAATTTTTGCAGCTGTTATGGTCGGTCAGTGCAATGATTGAAAGTCCCTTGACGGCTGCCATACCGGCAATATTGTTTGGCGTCATATCATCATCGCCGCATGGTGAAAGACATGAATGAATATGGAAATCATAGGAAAATGCCATATTATAAATCACCGCCGATGGATTGGTATAGTTTTAGCGCAGCATCAAAAACAGGCAGCGTGGTTCTAAAGACGCAAATACCCTGTGACTGTGCTTTGGCCAGGCATATGTCGTCTAAGGCAGTGCCTTCGGCCAAAATAACGCAGGAAACATCAGCAAGCGATGCTACAGCCAAAGTATTCATATTAGCCATGACAGTGACCCATGCACTGTCTGCCGGTGCGCGGCTCATAGCGATGCTCAGAAGGTCACAGCAATAAACTGTTTTGACAGCCCTGCTTGAATCATCGCCTTCACACAGCAAATCTAAGAAATCACATTTTGTAAGCTCATTGATTGTCAAAGGAAACACCTCCTAATTTTTTGATGCAGAATCACTGTTTTTTTCGGCAGCCTTATCCGCAGAATGATGATGACTCCACTGAGCGCTGATTTTATCCATTATCGGCTGCCCTGTCAGCGGAGGCAGCAAAAATGTCTCCGGGGCATCGTCCATATTTTTAGTTCCGGCATCGAGAAGGGCGATTTCCTTCGTAATCCGGTCAATGTACGACTGAAGCATATAGATGCAGTCGTTTGAGGTTGCATCGGCTTCCATAGCTTCTTTTGCTAATTCCTTGTACTGGAGGGAGAGTGTATGAATATCCTCTTTAAGCTTATGGATACAATCATGTTCGGAAGCTTCGCCGCGGACAATATCTTCAGCAAGCGCGTGGCAGGAAGGCGCGCCGCAAGAGCCGCAGTCCAGTCCGGGAAATTGCTCTGTCAATTCTTCAACCTGTTTTAATTTTTTGATACTTTCAATGATGTTGCTGCCGAGATTAAAGACAGGCTCATATTTAACCTGGGCATCCCAGTACATATCATCAATTTCCCTTTTTTCCTCAAGATGTGTTACGGATACAGGGAGATATCTGTTCAGCCTTTTTAATTTGGCCTTGGCGATATAAGGATTTTCAACGGTAAGCACACCGCCGACACAGCCGCCGCTGCAGGCATTGAGTTCGATAAATTTCAGTGTTGTTAATTTTTCATCTTCCATATCCTCGAGGACATGAATGACATTTTCAATGCCGTCTGCGGCAAGGTAGCTGTCGATAATGAGTCCGCCGGCTTCACCGCCGCTGCCGCCCCAGCCAATGCCGATTTTGCCGGAGGTGGATAAGTCCATCGGGGCGTTCTTAGCTTTTTTCATCAGTGACAATAGTGCCGGATACACATCCTTGATGGCAATGACACTGTCAATCTCACTCTTTTCGGTGCCCAGCGGTGACTTTGCAAAAGTAACCTTTGATGGGCACGGCGAAATAAAGACAATGCCGATTTTTTCGCGGGGAAGTCCGGTTTTTTCTATAGCCTTTTCAAGGGCAAGGCGGGCAGCCACTTCCACAGGCGGAAGCAGCGGCAGCATATGGTCGATTAAATTCGGGAAACGGACTCTTATAAGCCGGACAACACTTGGGCAGGCTGTGCTTATAAGCGGCCACTTCTCGGGATGGTCATTGACGTAAATTCTTGAAGCGGCGCTGACAAGCTCTGCGGCGGCGCTGACCTCGAAAACATCATCAAAGCCCATATATAAAAGTGCGGTTAAAACAATATTGACATCATCAAGATTATTAAATTGACTGTAAAGTGTCGGCGCGGGCAGTGCCACAGTATAGTCATATTTTTTTAGGACGTCATCGATTGCATCACGGCGTATTTTTTTTGCATGATGCGGACATATGCGGACACACTCTCCACAGTCAATACAATATTCGCTTGTTATTCTTGCTTTTCCGTTACGTACCCGAATCGCCTGCGTCGGGCAGCGCTTAATACAATTAATGCAGCCTTTACAGAGATTTTCCGCAAGGTAGACGGAATGGAAAAATTTATTCATAGTATCACTCCTGAGTGTAGACAACCATTGTCACTGTCGTCCCTTTACCGAGCACAGTATCAATAGACATCTCATCTGAATATTTTTTCATATTTGGCAGTCCCATGCCGGCGCCGAAGCCAAGAGAGCGGACATCATCGGGCGCCGTTGAAAAACCGGCCTGCATGGCTTTTTCCACATCGGGAATACCGGGACCGACATCGGCAAGCACCATCGTAATCGCATCCGGGGCGATAGTTACAGTAATTTTGCCGCCTTTGGCATGAATGACCATGTTAATCTCGCCTTCGTACATGGCGATGGCCACTTTACGGACGATTTGCGGAGAAACACCAATCTGTTTGAGCATCTTTTTGACGTCGCTGCTGGCCTCCCCGGCTCTTGTAAAATCATCCGACGAAACATCATAGGTTAATACAATTTCATCATTCATTGTGTGAGCCTCCCCGCAATCCCGCTTCGTACAAAAGGCCGCATGCTGTAAACATGGAAAGCTCAGTTGTCATGACGGCAAGCCCGTGTCTGTCGGCGAGTGCAATCATCTGTTCGTCAGGTTGCTTGCCGCGTACAAAAACAATACATACAATATCCATCATCTCTGCCGTTCTCATCACCTGAGGATTGCAAAGCCCCGTTAAGAGTACCGACTGGTCTTTGAAAAAGGCAAGAACATCGCTCATCATATCAGAGCCGCATGCTGTATGGACTTCTTTATCTAACGCGTCTTCTCCGCTACATAAATCAGCAGAAAGTAAACTCATAATTTCACGAACCTTCATATAAGATACCTCCAAAAAAATTATCTGTTGTTTTGAAATTATCGGAAAATATACTACCTACAGTATAACATTGCATATGGTAGCTTTCAATAAAAATAAAATAAGCGATTGTTAATTAACAAACATAATCTATAAAGCAGTATGACGTTATGCAAAAAAAAAATGTTAAAAAAGTAAGAAAATACATAGAAATTTGTGAATAATAGTGATATAATGGACAAAGAAAAATTTGTTTGAAAATAAGGAGTGGGTATATTGAGTTGCAAGAAAACAGCAGTTCCTTTTACAGGAAGTGATGAACAAAAACAAGAGCTTATGAAGGTTATTCACGAGCTTAAAGATGAAAAAGGCGCCCTGATGCCAATCATGCAGAAGGCACAGGATATTTACGGTTATCTGCCGATAGAGGTTCAGACGATGATTGCCGACGAGATGGATATTCCGTTGGAAAAGATTTATGGTGTGGCAACATTTTATTCTCAGTTTGCATTAAATCCAAAGGGTAAGTACCAGATTTCTGTCTGTCTCGGCACAGCATGTTATGTGAAGGGGTCAGGTGAGATTTATGAAAAGCTTCAGGAAATCCTGGGGATTAAAGGCGGCGAGTGTACCTCTGACGGTAAGTTTTCGCTGGATGCCTGCCGCTGTGTCGGTGCCTGCGGTCTGGCGCCTGTAATGATGATTAACGGTGAAGTTTACGGCAGACTGACAGTTGACCAGATTGAGGGCATTCTTGCCAAATACGAATAAGCCTATGATGCCTGAAATTTCGATGAATATTTTAGATGTCGCCCAAAACTCTGTTCGGGCGGGGGCAAGCCTTATTGAAATCAGCATTGATATTGATGAGGCGAAAGATGTGATGACGGTTGTAATTGAGGATAATGGCTGCGGGATGACTAAAGAGCAGATTGCAAAGGTTGAAGACCCTTTTTTTACAACGCGAACGACACGAAAGGTGGGACTTGGCGTCCCGTTTTTTAAGCTTGCGGCAGAGGCATGCGGAGGTAGCTTTTTGATTACCTCTGAGGTCGGAAAAGGGACAGTTGTGAGAGCAGTGTTTGGTTACAGCAGTATCGACCGTATGCCCCTGGGTGATATTTCGGCAACGATACACACGTTAATTACGTTTAATACGGGAATAGATTTTGTGTATAAGTATTCATATAACGGAAAGTATTTTGATTTGGATACGCGGCAGTTTAAGGAAGTTTTAGACGGAGTTCCCCTCGATGTGCCGGAGGTATCCGCATATATTATGGAGTATTTACAGGAAAACAAGTCAGAGACAGACGGCGGTGCTGTCTTATAGAAGGAGGAATAACATGAAATCTCTTGCAGAATTAAAAGCAATCAGAGAGAGAATGCAGGGTCAGGTTGGTATGCGCGGCGAGGATTCCAATCAGACAAGAGTTGTTGTCGGTATGGCAACCTGCGGTATTGCCAGTGGGGCAAGACCTGTGCTTCTCAAGTTATCTGAGGAGGTTCAAAAGCGTCAGCTTAAAAATATTGCGGTGACACAGACAGGCTGTATCGGTCTTTGCCAGTATGAGCCGATTGTTGAAGTATTTGAGCCGGGAAAAGATAAAGTAACTTATGTGAAGATGACACCTGAGAAGGTGTTAGATGTTGTTGAACAGCATTTAATCAGAGGTCAGGTTGTCGATGAATATACACTTGGAAATACAAAACTGTAGTAAGGAGGAGTCGTCATGTATCGTGCACATGTATTAGTTTGCGGCGGAACGGGATGTACTTCTTCGGGAAGCCAAAAGGTTATTGAAGCGCTTGAAAGAGAATTGAAAAAGAATGGTCTTGAAAAGGAAGTGGCTGTTGTAAAGACGGGCTGTCACGGACTTTGTGCAGCAGGACCGATTATGGTTGTTTATCCTGAAGCGACATTTTATTCAATGGTTCAGGAGGATGATGTACCTGAAATTGTCACAGAGCATTTACTTAAAGGACGTGTTGTAAAGCGCCTTGTTTATAAAGAAGAAGATGAGAAGACACAGGGTGTCAAATCTTTAAATGACACAGATTTTTATAAGAAGCAGCACCGTATTGCGCTTAGAAACTGCGGTGTCATTAATCCGGAAAATATTGATGAATATATCGGTACAGGCGGCTATGAAGCGCTTGGCAAGGTATTGACTGAGATGCAGCCGGATGATGTGATTCAGCTTATTTTGGACAGCGGATTAAGAGGACGCGGCGGCGCCGGCTTCCCGACAGGTCTTAAATGGCGTTTTGCTTCGGGCAACAGAGGCAATGTGCAGAAGTATGTCTGCTGTAATGCTGATGAAGGTGACCCGGGCGCATTTATGGACCGCTCTGTTTTAGAGGGAGACCCTCATGTTGTTCTCGAGGCGATGGCGATTGCAGGTTATGCCATCGGGGCAAATCAAGGTTATATTTATGTTCGTGCCGAGTATCCGATTGCTGTTGAGCGTCTTAAAATTGCGATTGAGCAGGCGAGAGCATACGGCCTTTTAGGCAAGAATATTTTTGAATCCGGCTTTGATTTTGATATTGACCTTCGCCTTGGTGCGGGTGCGTTTGTCTGCGGTGAGGAAACTGCGCTGATGACATCTATTGAAGGCAACAGAGGCGAGCCTAGACCAAGACCGCCGTTCCCGGCAGTTAAGGGCCTCTTTAACCAGCCGACAATTTTAAATAATGTTGAAACCTATGCCAATATCCCTCAGATTATTTTGAACGGTCCTGAATGGTTTTCATCTATGGGTACAGAGAAATCAAAGGGTACGAAGGTATTCGCACTCGGCGGAAAGATTAATAATACGGGTCTTGTAGAAATCCCTATGGGAACAACTTTGAGAACTGTTGTTGAGGAAATCGGCGGCGGTATTCCAAACGGCAAAAAATTTAAGGCGGCACAAACAGGCGGTCCGTCCGGCGGATGTATTCCGGCAGAACATTATGATATTCCGATTGACTATGATAATCTGCTTAGTATTGGCTCAATGATGGGTTCAGGCGGCTTGATTGTTATGGACGAGGATAACTGTATGGTAGATATTGCCAAGTTCTTCCTTGAATTTACTGTGGATGAGTCTTGCGGTAAGTGTACACCGTGCCGTATCGGTACAAAGCGTATGTACGAAATCCTTGATAAGATTACAAAGGGCAATGGTACGCTCGAAGATTTGGATAAGCTTGAAAAGCTTTGTTACTATATTAAAGATAATGCACTTTGCGGTCTTGGACAGACAGCGCCAAACCCTGTGCTTTCAACTTTAAGATATTTCAGAGACGAGTATGTGGCTCATGTTGTTGACAAGAAGTGTCCGGCAGGCGTATGCCGTTCACTTGTAAGATATAAGATTGATGCGGATAAATGTAAGGGATGTACGCTCTGTGCAAGAAACTGTCCGAATGACGCTATTGTGGGCAAGGTTAAAGAGGTTCACATGATTGTTCAGGATAAGTGTATTAAGTGCGGTACTTGTATTGATAAATGCCGATTCGGCGCAATCTACAAAGAGTGATGGGGGTGCATGACATGGAAAATGTAACAATTAAAATTAACGGAATGGCAGTCAGTGCGCCTGCGGGCTCAACAATTTTAGAGGCAGCGCGCCTTGCCCATATTGAGATACCGACACTTTGTTTTTTGAAGGATATTAATGAAATTGGCGCCTGCCGTGTCTGTGTTGTTGAAGTTAAAGGTGCAAGAAGCCTTGTGGCTTCCTGTGTTTATCCGATTAATGAGGGCATGGAGGTGTTTACAAATACACCAAAAGTATTAGAGTCACGGAAAAAGACTGTACAGCTTCTTTTATCAGACCATAAACGTGAGTGTCTGGCCTGCCCTAGAAGCGGAAATTGTGAGCTGCAGCAGCTTGCCAAAGAGCTTGGCGTGACAGATGAAGGCTATTATGACGGGGCTGTCAGTGACAGTATTTATGATGATTCCGCAGCCCATATGGTTCGTGACAACAGTAAGTGTATTCTTTGCCGCCGTTGCAGTGCGGTTTGTGAAAAGGTTCAGGGCATCGGTGTTATCGGCGCCAATGAAAGAGGCTTTAAGACATATATCGGTCAGGCTTTCGATATGAATCTTTCGGATACGAGCTGTGTTTCCTGCGGACAGTGTATTGCTGTATGTCCGACAGGTGCATTGACTGAAAAGGATTATACCGACAGAGTTTTTGAGGCAATCGCAGACCCGGATAAGTTTGTTGTTGTTCAGACGGCACCGTCAGTAAGAGCGGCGCTTGGTGAAGAATTTGGCTATCCGATGGGAACAAATGTTGAAGGCCAGATGGTTGCTGCACTGCGCCGCCTTGGCTTTGATAAAGTTTTTGATACAGATTTTGCAGCCGATTTGACAATTATGGAGGAAGCGACAGAGTTTCTCGGCCGGGTGAAAAACGGCGGTGTTCTGCCGATTATCACATCATGTTCACCGGGATGGGTTAAATACTGTGAGCATTATTTTCCGGATATGACAGATAATTTGTCTACATGTAAGTCGCCGCAGCAGATGTTTGGCGCTGTATTAAAGACATACTATGCAGAGAAAGAGGGCATTGACCCTTCAAAGATTGTCAGTGTCAGTGTTATGCCTTGTACGGCGAAAAAGTTTGAGATGGGCCGTGACAATGAAAATGCATCCGGTTATCCTGATGTTGATATTGCAATTACAACGAGAGAGCTTGCACGCATGATTCGCCGTGTCGGACTTAAATTCAGAGAATTGCCGGAAGAAAAATTTGATGAGCCTTTAGGTATTTCCACAGGTGCGGCAGTGATTTTCGGTGCTACAGGCGGTGTTATGGAGGCAGCGCTCAGAACTGCTGTGGAGACATTGACAGGTGAGGAATTAAAAGAACTTGAGTTTACAGATGTCCGCGGTGTTTGCGGTGTCAAGGAAGCTGCTTATGATGTTGCGGGCATGAACGTTAAGGTTGCGGTTGCGTCAGGGCTTGGCAATGCCAAAAAGCTTTTGGATAAGGTAAAATCCGGTGAAGCACAGTATCATTTTATTGAGATTATGGGATGCCCGGGCGGCTGTGTCAACGGCGGCGGTCAGCCTCAGGTGTCAGGACCTGTACGTAATGTGACAGACATCCGTGAGCTTCGTGCAAAGGCGCTTTACAGCCAGGATGAAGCGATGACACTGCGTAAATCTCATGATAATCCGGCAGTGAAAAAGCTTTATGAAGAATATCTCGGTGAACCGGGAAGCCATAAGGCTCATGAGATTTTACACACAACTTATGTTAAGAGAAAAATCAATAAGCTATAAAAGAGGAAATATAGTTTGCGCATTGCGCTATGTGAAGCCTTCTTAATTACTCCGGCAGATGACCACCACCAAAAAGCATCTGCCGGATTTTTTATAAATGATTAAGAATATTTAAAGAATTTTTATTTTGCCTTGAATTAACTGTATGAATAGGCTATTATTTATAAGAAGGTTTCAATTTGGCGTGTATACCAATGACCTATAAAAATTAGTGGAGGCAGTTATGCGTAAACATGGAAAAGTCATAGCGAACACTGCTTTTTTATTGCTGCTTTTGTTTGCGACAGCATTTTTTTTGTTTAGGGATAAGGAACTGCCGGAGATTTTTGCGGCAATACATAACGCAAATAAGCTGTACTTATGGCTGGGGCTTTTGCTTGTGCTTGTTTTTGTGTGCAGTGAGTCGGTGATTATTCATTATTTGATGCGCCTTTTAAAAGAGAAGGTGCCAATACTTAGATGTATAAAATATTCATTTGTCGGCTTTTTCTTCAGCAGTGTAACACCGTCTGCCACAGGCGGCCAGCCGATGCAGGTTTATTACATGCAAAAGGATGGAATTTCAGCATCCATGAGTGCTCTTGTATTGTTAATCATTACAGTGGCCTATAAAGCAGTGCTTGTGATTTTAAGCGGTGTGATGTTCATTTTTAAGAAGGATTTTATTCTTGGAAATTTAGGACCTGTAAGATATATTTTAATATACGGCGTGATTGTGAATGTGGCATTTATCACATTTTTACTTGTTGTTATTTTTAAGGAATCGCTGGCAAAACGGGTGATTCATTATTCAATTGTTTTTTTGACGAAGGTGAGACTTGTTAAGCATCCGGAGATTTGTGAGGAAAAGTGTCTGATGATTATGGAGCCTTACCATACGGGGGCTGAGTACATAAAGAAGCATTTAGGTGTACTTGGCAATGTTTTTCTTATTACAGTATTCCAGAGGGTCTGCCTGTTTTTGGTGACCTACTGTGTGTATCGCTCATTTGGACTGCACGGTGTCAGCGCTTTTGAGATTGTGACGCTTCAGACAATCATTGCGCTGGCTGTAGATATGCTGCCGCTTCCGGGCGGCATCGGTGCGTCGGAAACGAGCTTTTTAGCAATGTTTGAGACGATATTCGGACCGGCGCTTTTAATGCCGGGTATGCTTTTAAGCAGGGGAATCAGTTACTATGCGCTTGTATTGATAAGCGGTGCGGTATCTGTGGCAGCCCATATTATCGGGATGAGAAAAGATAATCAAAGGACGGCGTTTGATAAAGTGGGAAAGGAAAGAAAGTTATGATAGGTTTTTACAATTATTCGGTCATTCTTACATATATCGGTCTTGCATCTGCCTTTTTCGGAATGACGCAGGCTGTTTCGGGAAATATAAAGATTGCCCTTGTCTGCCTGATGATTTCGGGTATATGTGATATGTTTGACGGCAAGATTGCAAGAAGCATGGAAAGAACAGAGGATGAAAAAAGATTCGGTATTCAGATAGATTCATTATGTGATTTGGTTTGTTTTGGCGTATTCCCTGCAGTTATCGGTTATGCAGTCGGTATGCGTTCGCCGATATGTGTAATATTTTTAATTTGTTATGTTTTGACGGCATTGATTCGGCTCGCATTTTTCAATGTGATGGAGGAAAAACGTCAGAATGAGACGGACGAGGTTATGAAGTATTACCGGGGAATGCCGGTGACGATGGCGGCATTGATTTTTCCGGCACTTTTCTTTTTTCATGGATTACTTCAGGACAGATTTTGGATATTATATACGGCAGCGATTATCATTGTTGCCTGTCTCTTTGTTTTGGATATTAAAATAAAAAAAGCCGGACGGATTGGCATGATAGTGATGTCTCTTGTGGGCATCGTGATATTGGTTGGATTAATGATAATATGCAGATAAAAAAAGTGCAGCTGTAAAGAATGGCTGCACTTTTTTAAAATTATTTTTTGCTGACAATTTTATAATAGGTTCTTGCTGTCAGTCCATAGACAATTGTATAAAACAGGGAGAATACAATCACTGTTCCGATGGAAGCAAAGGCATATAAAACAGCATCTGTCAGATTCATTGCTTTTAGGACAGTGCGCATCAGAGGGAAGGCAAAAGCAAGATGAATACAGGAAACACAAAGCGGCAGGAAAAATATCGTAAGTACCTGACTCTTAATGGATTGGCGGACTTCTTTAAGACTCATGCCGACTTTTTGCATAATGGCATAGCGCGATTTGTCCTCATAACCTTCCGAAATTTGTTTATAGTAAATAATTAAAACCGTAGCCATGATAAAGAGGGTGCCGATAAATATGCCGATAAACAGGATTCCGCCATAGAGAGCATACACATCAGCAAGGTTAGTTGCGGCAGCTTCCACATAACCTGTACGGTTGCTGTCACCGCCGATTAAGGCGGCAAGGTCACTGGCAATCTGTGTCTGAATTTCGTTGCTGCAGGATAAGTCAAAGGCATAGTAGTAATTGAGCGCTTTGCCCTTATAATCTTCTTTCAGGTAGTCCGGCGCGACAGACGCAAATGTGTCAAGGATTGTCTGTTCGTCGGCCATGACAAAATAGTAGCTGTTGACCATCATTGAGCGCTGACTTTCGGCTGCGGATATATTTTCAATATTATCTTTGATGTGAAATGTTTTTTCACCGATGGTTACATCAGTACCAAGGTCATCGCCGTAAATTTTTTCGACCAAAATTTCATCATCTTGAAGTGAGAGGGTGTTATCGCCAATTTCTTTTTTATAGTCCGCCAGTGTAATTAAATAGAGATTGCAGGCGCTGCCGCTGTCAAAAGTGCTCGTTTCAAGAATTTTTGATAATACCGGGCCGTTTTGAAGAACGCTGAAAACGGCTTGGCGCATATGAATCGGACTGTCTTCGGTTTCGTTGTATTTGGCGAGAACAGCAGCCACTTCGCTGTCAATGTCCTTTGTATCATTATCGTCAGTCATATGAAAGTTCATTACAATATTTCTCGGATAGCGGGTTCGTATCAGTCCGGGAAGTCCGATATATAAAGAAACTGTTGTGGATAAGGTAACAAGGACGGCAGTCGATAAAATACAGATGTTGGCAAGACCGACAGCATTTTGCTTCATACGGTAGAGCATTCCTGAAATGCTCGTAAAATGCCGTGTTTTGTAGTAGTAATTTTTGTTTTTGCGAAGTATTTTTAAAACGGCAATGCTGCCTGCCGTAAAGAGGCAGTAGGTGCCGATGATAACGAGTAAAATAGCGACAAATAAAACACCGAGAGCGGCAATGATATCTTTTGTAGTGAGGGCAAGATAGTAGCCGGTACCTGTGGTTATCAGGCCGATGATGACTAAAATCCATTTGACCTTTGGCTCTTTCTCACCCTGACTTGACCCGGATAAAAGCTGTACAGGGTTGGCAACATGAATCTGTCTTAATGTATTCAAAAGGGAAAGTGCAAAAATGGCAGCAAATAAAAGGATTGTTGTCATAAGCGCTTTGCCTGAAAGGCTGAAAGTTAAAGGGACTTTTGGCATCCCGCCGGGAATAAGCTCGGCAGCATTGGAAAGATTTAAAAGCACCATATAAAACAGCTTGGAAAGAATGAAGCCTGAAATAATGCCTGTAATTAAGCTGAAAATAGCGGTAAAAATTGTTTCCCAGCACATCATTTTTGAAATGTGCTTTTTTTCCATGCCAAGAATATTATAAATGCCAAATTCTCTTTTTCGGCGTTTGATTAAAAAGCTGTGTGTGTAAAACAAAAATACAGCCGAGAAGAAACCGAGAATGACAACACCGGTGGATAAGATAAGTCCGAGCTGGGCACCGCCATAGAGTGAGTTTAAACCCTCGTCACGGGAAAGGCTGTACATAATATAAAACATGGCGATGGCGCCGATGCATGTAATCACATAGGGCAAATAAACTTTTCTGTTCTTTTTGATACTTGTTAAGGCCATTTTGGCATATAAAAATTTACGCATGATGAACACCGCCTGTCGTCAGCATCGTTAAAGTATCGGAAATAATCTGATATTGTTCTCAAGTGTATGCCGTCCCTTATAAATTTCGTGAAAAACTTCCCCGTCCTTAATGAACAGGACACGGCGGGCGTGGCAGGCAGCCTTGACGCTGTGGGTAACCATGAGAATGGTTTGTCCGTCAGCATTAATTTCGTCAAATAAATCTAAAAGATTTTCAGCAGCCTTGGAATCAAGCGCCCCTGTAGGCTCGTCGGCAAGAACAAGCTGTGGGTTGATAATGAGGGCTCTCGCAACGGAGGCACGCTGTTTTTGACCTCCGGACACTTCATAAGGATATTTTGCAAGAATATCTGTAATGTTAAGCTGTTTTGCAATAGGCTCTAGTATAATCCACGCAAATTAGAAGTCTGTTTCAAATTAGCTTTTTTATGCTAA
>CABUBX010000020.1 GCA_902489925.1 uncultured Lachnospiraceae bacterium
CAGCTTGGCGAACAGCCAATAAAAAAACTATTATTAAAATTTTCTGTTCCCTGTGTAATGGGACTATTAATCGGTGCCCTCTACAATATTGTAGACCAAATATTCATCGGTAATAGCAGCCTTGGATATTTGGGAAATGCGGCAACAGGAGTTTCTTTTCCTGTGATATGCATCGCTAATGCATTTGCTTGGTGTATAGGTGATGGTGCAGCAGCGTTTTTAAGTATTTGTGCCGGGCGAAAAGATAGCGAAAGTGCACATAAATGTGTTGGGACAGGAATTGTCTCTACAGCAATCATCAGCATTATATTAGCGATTATATGTTTAGTATTTTGCGAGCCGCTAATGTCTTTGTTTGGTGCATCAGATGCCACGCTGCAACTCGCTTGTGATTATTTCAAAATTGTTGCGTGCTTCTTTCCGGCTTATTTAATGTTCAATGTCATGAACAGCATGATAAGGGCAGATGGAAGTCCTACATATGCAATGATTGCATTGCTTTTAGGTGCTGTTATTAATATTGCATTGGACCCTTTATTTATCTTTGTACTGGATTGGGGAATTCAAGGCGCTGCTTTTGCAACAGTGATAGGTCAAGTCCTCTCTTTTGTGATTTGCGTTATTTATTTCCGTAAAACAAAAAGCTTTAAACTAAAAAAGAGTAGTTTTCGTATAGATTATCCTGTACTTAAAAACTTAATTGTTTTAGGCGGTTCTACATTTATTGTACAAGTTTCTATGGTTGTCATGACTTTACTTTGTAATATGATGTTATTTAAGTATGGCGCTTTATCGAAATTCGGAAGTGATATCCCTATTTCTGTATTCAGCATCCAAACTAAAATTTATACAATAGTTGGCAATATTGCCTGTGGAATTGCGTTGGGAGGGCAACCAATTTTAGGATATAACTACGGTGCCAGAAAAATGGAACGTGTAAAGGAGTGTTATAAGTATATTCTTTTATCTTCCTTGACTGTTGGTATTTTAGCTACTATTGTCTTTGTTGCTTATCCTCAAATTATTATTGGGATTTTCGGAAAACAAAACGAGCTTTATATGGAATTTGCAGTCATTAGTTTTAAAATCTTTTTAAGCTGCAGTTTCATTACTGCTTTTATAAAGATTTCATCTATCTTTTTCCAAGCGATTGGAAAACCTGTACAGGCGATGATTGCATCGGTTCTTCGTGATATGGTATGTTTTGTGGTTTTCACAATTAGTCTTTGCATATTCTTTGAAAGCAAAGCACCGGGGAACGGTATTTATGGTATTCTTTTTGCTTCACCGCTTTCAGATTTAGTTGCGGGCACTGTTATAACAATCTTAACAATTAAATTTTTAAGAAGCCTAAAAGAAGTGTCTGTGAATACTACAGAATCGGCATCAATTGCATCCACACATCCGGGAATAATTGTTACGATTGCCAGACAACATGGAACTTGTGGCAAGCAAATTGGTAAACTTCTGGCTGAAAAACTTGAGATTCCATTTTATTGCAAGGAACTGACAGCTATTGTAGCGAGAGATAGCGGATTAGCAGAGGACTTTTTATCAAGTGATTACGAACAGGAAGAAAAATTACTGTATAATCTATATCTTAGTACAAATGTTGGTCAACAAAGTGTGATTGCTCAAGAGAAAATTTTGCGTAAAATAGCTGATAAAGGTTCTTGCGTTATTGTGGGCAGAGCAGCTAACCATGTATTATGGAATTATGAAAATGTCTTAAAAGTATTTCTTTATGCGCCGGAAGAATATAGAATAAAAAATATTCAAAAAATGTATGGCGACTCAAAAGAAGAAGCTTATCAGCATATGCGGCGTTCAGATAAGGCACGTGCTGCTTATTATCAGAATGTTTCCGGTTATGAGTGGAAAAATTTTGGCAACTACAATTTATGTATTGATGCAAGTGTTGGAAATGAAGCGGTTTTGGATGTTATTATTAATTATATAGAACAGCTAAAGCTGTAAAATTTAATTCTAAAAATTAGGAACTTTGATTGCATAAGCAATTATTTAAAACGACAGGCAGTTTGTAGGGCTGCCTGTCGTTTTTTAGCTGCCGGACATCTATACAATATAAAGTTTTTTGTTCGGCCTTATTTTCTATTAAGAATAAGCAAAGGTACAAAAAAATATCGTTTGTTCATGGCTCAGGACTTTACGGTATATTCTGAGTCTATATTCAGTGAAAAGGGGATGGCAAGTCTTGCCGTCTTTATCGCAAAAGAGACGTTAAAAGCTCATGGAGGTGACGGAAGATGACTTATCTGAATTTATTTCTTGGATTTTTGAAGGTCGGCTGCTTTGCCTTCGGCGGTGCTTATGGTGCCATACCGCTCATTCGGGATGTTGTTTTAGCTTACGGCTGGCTGACTGAAGAGGAATTGACTTATATGATTGCTGTCAGTGAGAGTACCCCGGGACCGATTATGGTGAATCTGGCAACTTATGTCGGAAGCCATCAAGGCGGCTTTTTGGGGGCTGTCATTGCTTCTTTGGCAGTCGTTTTACCGTCATTTATCATTATTTTACTTGTAATGGTTTTACTTAAAGCAGCCTTAAAAAATAAGTATGTGCAGGCTGTTTTAAGGGGAATGAAGCCATGTGTGACGGGCATTGTCCTTGCAACGGGTATCTATATGACGGCAAATCGCTGCTTTACGGATATGGCAGCGCCAAAGATTAATGTGAGGGCTGTTGGCATGACGACGGTACTTGTTTTAATTATGCTTGGCTATAAAAAAATTATGAAAAGGAAACTGTCGCCGATTGTGATGATTTTGATTTCGGCGGGACTTGGCATTATAGTTTTTGGCGTTTGAAAATAAAGCTTTTAATTAAGTAAAAAACGGTTCTGCGGGTCGGAGTTTAAATCTGACTTACAGAACCGTTTTTATAATGTTTTATTTTATCTCACAAACAGATAGACAACATATGCCGCATACATTGCGCACATGATACCGCCCTCTGCCCGGCTGATTTCATATTTTCTGCGGGCGAAGATGTAGGAGATAATACTTACGACTGCTAAAATAATTAAGTCATAAATGGAATCCATGGATACGGCCACCGGATGAAGTGCTGCGGAAGCGCCGAGTACCATCAAAATATTAAAGATGTTTGAGCCGACAACATTGCCGAGCGCCAAATCGTTTTCACCCTTCTTTGCAGCGACAATTGAAGTTACAAGCTCAGGCAGTGATGTGCCGAAAGCAACGATTGTCAAGCCGATGAAGGCTTCGCTTAAACCGACAGCACGGGCAATGGCTGTGGCGCTGTCAACAACAAAGTCACCGCCTAAGATGACAAGTGCGAGGCCGACAACGATACAGATAACACTTTTTAATGGTGAAAGTGTATGAACCTCCACATCTGTCGCTTCAAGAACAAGGCCGTCCGGTGCGCTCTTTTGTCCCTTGATGGCCTTTAAGGCATTGTATATTTGGATAAATACGAAGCCTGCAAATAATACAAGGAGGATGACACCGTCGATTCTTCCGACAGAGTTTGCCTCTGCTTTAAAAATAAAGGTATCAAGACAAAGCACTAACAAAAGTATTCCGATAATAATCGACTGCGGAAATTCATTTTTCATAATATCTTTAGATACTTTCATCGGTTTAATCATCGCACAGATACCGACAACAACTAAAAGATTGAAAAAGTTTGAGCCGACAACGTTGCCGATAGCAATGTCATTAGAGCCTTTTAATGCTGCGGTAATACTGACGGCTGCCTCAGGGGCGCTTGTGCCGAAGGCAACAATTGTCAGTCCGATGATGATTGACGGTACATGCAGCAGCTTTGCAACGGATGAACAGCCGCCTACAAACCAGTCTGCCCCTTTGACAAGAAAAATAAAACCTACAATCAAAAGGACACATGATAAAAACATAGCCATAATAATTTTCCTTTCATCATATGACACCGTGCGGTGTACAGTTTTTTTGCTGGCAGCAGCGTTTAAGCTGATGCCGTCTATATGCATTAAAGAATAGTATAAGTGCAATAAAAGCGGCTGTCAAGAAATTGTGTGAGGGATGAACTAAATAATATTGAAAAAATAGAAAATTTATGGTAGAGTAAAAGGCAGAAAAGCGACTTTAAAAAAGTAAAGAAAAGTGAAGTATAAAGGAGATAAGACAATGGAAAGCTATAAGCAGGAATTTATTGAGTTTATGGTAGAAAGTGAAGTTTTAAAATTTGGTGATTTTACATTAAAGAGCGGAAGAAAGTCTCCGTTTTTTATGAATGCCGGTGCTTATGTGACAGGCTCACAGTTAAAAAGACTCGGTGAGTATTATGCAAAGGCCATTCATGCAAAGTATGGCGATGATTTTGATGTTTTATTCGGACCGGCTTACAAGGGTATTCCTTTAAGTGTTGTGACAGCCATTGCTTACAGTGAGCTGTACGGCAAAGAAGTGCGCTATTGCTCAGACCGCAAAGAGGAGAAAGACCATGGCGCCGATAAGGGAAGCTTTCTCGGAAGCAGCCTTAAAGACGGTGACAGAGTGATTATGATTGAGGACGTGACGACCTCAGGCAAGTCAATGGAAGAAACTGTGCCGAAGGTTAAAGGTGCGGCAGATGTGAAGATTGTTGGTCTTATGGTATCCTTAGACCGTATGGAAGTCGGCAAGGGCGGCGAAAAGTGTGCGCTTGACGAGGTGAAGGATTTATATGGTTTTGATACAGAGGCAATCGTTTCCATGGCTGATGTTGTTGAGTGCCTCTATAATAAGGAAGTTGGTGGCAAGGTTGTGATTGATGACACATTAAAAGCGGCCATTGACGCATATTATGCACAGTACGGGGTGAAATAAATGAAAGAAAAGAAAGTTTTAGGTGTTCACGAAAAGATGTATAAGACACTGAAAAATGTTGGTGCGGCCAATCTTGCTTTTGGAATTGTAATTATTATTGCAGGTGTGACAGTTGGTGTCATGTCCATTGTCAACGGCGCAAGATTATTAAAAAGCAAATCAAATATTTTATTCTAAAGATAAGGGATGTTGCCGGCTTTAGCAGCATCCCTTTATATTATTAAAGATAGATTTCTAAAATTTGGAAGTCAGGGAGGATTTGGCCATGGCGTCAGATAGAAAGAAGAAGATTAAGTATATCACCGGCCTGATGCTCATACTTTATTTTGCAGTGTTGATTTATGTGTGCTTTTTCAGCGAGCGTTATGGCAGAAATATTGTTTCTGATTATTACAGGTATAATTTAGAGCCTTTTAAGGAAATTCATAGGTTTTTTGCTTATAAGGATATTTTGGGGGCAAAGGCATTCATTATCAATATGTTTGGCAATGTTTTGGCTTTTGCGCCATACGGTTTTATGATTGCGGTAATATCGGTAAAATGCAGACGCTTTTATTTGACTGGTGCCCTGACATTGGCTCTGAGTCTGATGATTGAAACGATACAGCTTGTGTGCAGAGTCGGCGCCTTTGATGTCGATGACCTCATATTAAACACAATCGGCGGACTGCTTGGCTATGCGGTGTTTGCAGCCGCGAATCGGCTGCGGTGTTTTATAGTGATGAAAGGACGGAAGGATGAAGATGGAAGGTAATGAAAGATTGTTAAAACAGATGGCATTTATAAGAGAAATCGATAAAGAAAAATCTGTTTTTCGGCAGACATGGCTCTCAGACGGTAGCCGGAAGGAGAATGATGCCGAACATTCATGGCATTTGGCAATGATGGCGCTGCTTTTGTCGGAATATGCCAACGAAAAGGTAGATGTACTCCATGTGATGTCGATGGTTTTGATTCATGACCTTGTTGAGATTGATGCGGGAGATACGTATGCTTATGACAGTGCCGGCAATGAGACAAAGCGGGCAAGAGAGCTTAAAGCGGCTGACAGGCTCTTTAATATATTGCCTGAGGACCAGGCGAAGAAGCTTCGTGCGCTTTGGGATGAATTTGAGGAGGGAAAAACAGCGGAGGCGAAGTTTGCCAATACGCTTGATAAGTGCCAGCCGATTATGTTAAATGATGCTTCCGGCGGAAAAAGTTGGGATGAACATGACGTTTTTGCATCTCAGATTTGGAAGCGCAATGAAAAAACAGGTGACGGCTCAGAGCGTGTTTGGGAATTTTTTAAGGCAATTATTGAAGTAAATATTGAAAACGGGAAGATTAAAAATGATGTATCAAAATCATGATTATAAGTAATGCTTATCAGTGACATAAGAACCTTGTAATTGACTAACCTTTAAGCAGCTAGTAAAATAAATATAACTTATGAATAAATAGATTTTAAGGAGGACACAAGATGAGTGGTAAAGTCGGTATTGTTATGGGAAGTGACTCAGACCTTGCGGTAATGAGCAAGGCAGCGGATATTTTGGAGGAGTTAGGCATTGATTATGAGATTACCGTAATTTCAGCCCATCGTGAACCGGATGTGTTTTTTGAATATGCAAAGTCAGCCGAGGCTAAGGGCTTTAAGGTCATTATTGCAGGTGCAGGCATGGCAGCCCATCTTCCGGGAATGTGCGCGGCAATTTTCCCAATGCCTGTTATCGGTGTACCGATGCATACGACATCTTTGGGCGGCAGAGATTCACTTTATTCAATCGTTCAGATGCCTTCAGGTATTCCGGTGGCAACTGTGGCAATTAACGGCGGCGCCAATGCAGGTCTTCTTGCCGCAAAAATTCTTGCAACAAGCGACAGTGCGCTTTTAGAACGTCTCAAGGCATATTCTGAAAAGCTGAAAAGTCAGGTTGTGGCAAAGGATGCAAAGCTTCAGGAAATCGGTTACAAGGCTTATTTAAAAGAACAGGGTAAATAAGAAAGGTAAACGCTATGAATAATGATAAAGTTTTAGATCGGTGCGGTTTGTTCGGGCTTTATAATAAGGACGGCTTTGAGACGGCTAAGATTATTTACTACGGTCTTTTTTCAATGCAGCACAGAGGTGTGGAGGCCGCAGGAATCTGTGTCCACAATAACGGACAATTTAATTATAAAAAAGATAAAGGACTTGTTACAGAAGTTTTTGATGAGACAGACTTGGAAAAGCTTGGCGGGCATATGGGTATCGGTCATGTGCTTCGCTATGCGGGCAGCGATGCTGTGGAGAATGCACAGCCGATTGTTATTCGATATACAAAAGGCCATATGGCTGTTGCATTAAACGGCGGACTGACAAATACAGAGGAACTTCGCCGTGAATTAGAGCTTCAAGGTGCGGTATTCCAGACACTTGAGGCGGCAGAGGTGATTTCGGTGCTTATTTCCCGTGCGAGAAATAAATGTTCGACCATTGAGGAAGCGATTGCCGAGATTATGCCGAAGCTAAAGGGCGGCTATTCATTGCTTGTGATGACACCGCGTAAAGTCATCGGTGTGCGTGACCCGAAGGGTATTCGTCCGCTTGTATTTGGACGAAAGAAAAACTCCATGTTTTTCTCGTCAGAGACATGCGCCTTTGATGAGCTTGGCGTGACTTTTGAACGTGAAGTAGAGCCGGGAGAGATTCTCGTGACCGGTGAAAAGGGTGTCTATTCCCTCTATACAAAGGTTGATGAAAAGCCTGCGGTTTGCAGCTTTGAGTATGTATACCATTCAAGACCGGACAGCGTGCTTGGTGGTCTTGAAGTGTTTAAGGCACGGGAGGAGATGGGACGCGAGATGGCCCGTCAGGCCCCTGTGGATGCAGATGCTGTTGTGTGGGTGCCGGATTCAGGTCTTGCGGCAGCAGAAGGTTATGCACACGAGATGCAGATGCCGTTAGTTGATGCATTTATTAAAAATAAGTATTTCGGAAATAATCTTGTCAAACCGGATGATGAGATGTTTTTGCGCGGTATTAACATGAAGCTTTCCGTCATTTCGGGAAATGTTCGCGGTAAACGTGTTGCGGTTGTCGATGATTCGATGATTCAGGGAACAACAGCGAAAATTTTTGTGGCGGCTTTGAAAAATGCGGGGGCTACAGAAGTTCATCTGCGTATTTGTGCACCGATGGTGAAACATCAGTGCTTGTATGGTGCCAGTGCACCGGACAGACAGATGGGCGGACATATATTGTCCGAGGAAACAATTTGCAAAAATACCGGTGCAGATTCAGTGAAGTTTCTTTCGATTGAAGGCTTAAAGAAAGCCTGCGGCGGTGCGGATAAGGGCTTTTGCTGTGCGTGCTTTGACGGCAATTACCCGGTTTGATTGTGAATATATAGAGAGATAAAGAGGCCTGTGGGCAAGGAGGATAATCATGGATTACAAAAATTCTGGTGTAGATATTGAAGCTGGTTACGAATCAGTGCGTTTGATGAAAGAACATGTGGCAAAGACAATGCGTCCTGAAGTTTTGACAAACATCGGCGGATTTTCAGGTGCGTTTTCTATGGCAAATTTTAAAGATATGGAAGAACCGACACTTGTTTCAGGAACCGACGGTGTCGGTACAAAGTTAAAGCTTGCATTTATTATGGACAAGCATGATACCGTAGGCATTGACTGTGTGGCTATGTGCGTCAATGATATTGCATGTGCCGGCGGAGAGCCATTATTTTTCCTTGATTATATTGCGTGCGGCAAGAATACACCGACAAAGATTGCTGAGATTGTCAAAGGTGTGGCAGAGGGCTGCCTTCAGTCTGACGCAGCCTTAGTCGGCGGTGAGACGGCAGAGATGCCGGGATTTTATCCTGAGGATGAATATGACCTTGCAGGCTTTGCAGTAGGTATTGTTGATAAAAAGGATTTAATTACAGGAAAAGATTTAAAGGACGGAGATATCCTTTTAGGTCTTGCATCCTCCGGTGTTCACAGCAACGGCTTTTCCCTTGTCCGAAAGATTTTTGACATGACAAAGGAATCTTTAAATACATATTATGATGAGCTTGGAAAGACATTGGGCGAGGCGCTCATCGCACCGACAAGAATTTATGTTAAAGCTTTAAAAGCACTCAAAAGCAATGGTATCAGAGTGAAAGGCTGCAGCCATATTACAGGCGGCGGTTTTTATGAGAATATTCCGAGAATGCTTCCGGAAGGTGCACAGGCTGTTGTCCGCAAGGACAGCTATGAGGTTCCTGCAATTTTCAAGTTGATGGCTGAAAAAGGACAGGTTGAAGAACAGATGATGTACAATACATATAACATGGGTATCGGTATGGTGCTTGCAGTCGATGCAGATAAAGCCGATGAAGCGATGAAGGTGCTTGAGGCGGCAGGTGAAACTGTTTACAGAATCGGCGAAATTAAAGCCGGAGAAAAAGGTGTGGTTTTATGTTAAAGCTGGCAGTGCTTGTATCCGGTTCGGGAACAAATCTGCAGGCAATCATTGACCGTATTGAAGACGGCAGTGTGCGCAATGCGAAGATTGAAGTTGTGATTAGCAACAATCCTAAAGCTTATGCCCTTGAGCGGGCGAAAAAACACGGCATTGATGCCAGATGTATTTCACCGAAAAGCTTTGAATCAAGAGAAGCTTTTAACGAAGCCCTCCTTGAAGCGCTTGTAAAGAGCGGCGCAGAGCTTATTGTGCTTGCAGGCTTTATGGTTGTCGTTCCTCCGGCAATTATATCAAGATTCAGAAATAAGATTATTAATATTCATCCGTCGCTGATTCCGTCATTTTGCGGACAGGGCTATTATGGGCTTCATGTGCATGAGGCAGCCTTAAAAAAAGGTGTCAAGATCAGCGGCGCAACGGTGCATTTTGTAGATGAAGGCACAGATACAGGCCCGATTATCATGCAGAAGGCTGTGGAGGTCAAAGCCAAAGATACACCGGAGGTTTTACAGCGCAGAATTATGGAAGAAGCCGAATGGGTTATTATGCCGGCAGTCATTGATGCCATTGCCGGCGGACGTGTTCGCGTTGTGGACGGTATTGTTGAGATTGAGGAGGAATAAGCGTGAAGGTACTTATTGTAGGCAGCGGCGGCAGAGAACATGCCATTGCGGCGCAGGTTTTAAAAAGCAGCAGAGTTGATAAAATCTATTGTGCACCGGGCAATGCGGGAATTGCAGCAATTGCCGAGTGTGTTGACATTCAGGCTATGGAATTTGATAAGCTTGTTGCTTTTGCAAAAGAGAAAGAAATTGATTTAACAGTGATTGGTATGGATGACCCGCTTGTGGGCGGTGTTGTCGATGCTTTTGAGGCAGAAGGCCTGCGGGTGTTCGGCCCGAGAGCCAATGCGGCAATCATTGAAGGCTCAAAAGCTTTTTCTAAAGATTTGATGAAAAAATATAATATCCCGACAGCAGGCTATGAGACATTTACCGATGCAGCGTCAGCCCTTGCTTATCTTGAAACAGCAAAGCTGCCGATTGTCTTAAAGGCCGATGGGCTTGCACTTGGAAAAGGTGTATTGATTTGCAATACATTAGAGGAAGCCAAAGCGGGTGTGAAGACATTGATGCTTGATAAACAGTTTGGCACAGCCGGAGATAAGATTGTCATTGAAGAATTTATGACAGGACGTGAGGTTTCTGTACTTTGCTTTAGTGACGGCGAAACAATTAAGCCGATGACTTCTGCTCAGGACCACAAGCGTGCAAAAGATGGCGACAAGGGCTTAAATACGGGCGGCATGGGAACATTTTCACCAAGCCCTTATTATACAAAGGAAATGCAGGTATTTTGTCAGACAGAAGTGTTTGAAAAGACAATTAAAGCGATGGCAGAGGAAGGCAGACCGTTTAAGGGTGTCCTTTTCGTCGGATTAATGCTGACAGAGGAAGGTCCGAAGGTGCTTGAATACAATGCACGTTTCGGTGACCCGGAAGCTCAGGTCGTGCTTCCGAGAATGAAGACCGACATTGTGGATGTATTTGAGGCTTGCATTGATGGCACATTAAATCAGATAAATCTTGAATTTGAAGACAATGCGGCAGTTTGTGTAATTTTAGCATCTGACGGTTATCCTGAAAAATATGAGAAGGGGCTTCCAATCACCGGTTTTGAAAATTTTGACGGCAAGGAAGGCTATTATTGCTTCCATGCGGGTACAAAGCTGACAGATGGCGGCGTTGTGACAAATGGCGGACGAGTTCTCGGCATTACAGCAAAAGGCAAGGATTTATCCGAAGCGAGAAAGCAGGCCTATGCTGCGACGGAATGGATAAGTTTTGCCAATAAGTATTGCAGAAAAGATATCGGCAAAGATTTTTAATTGGGGTATCATTATAGAAAAATTTAATATAAGCCAGTTGAAGGTTGCAGGAAAGCAGGTTTTACCCGCCGAAGGAATAATACTCTCAGGTATCTTTTGGAAATAACAAAAGATGGGACTGTAATCAGATGGCTCTCTGGAGAATCCCTTAGATGGGTGCCGAAGGTGAAAGTGGGTTATCCGCGAATCTCTCAGGCAAAAGGACAGTGTGAGTAATATAGGCAAAAGAGCAGAGCCTCTTTTGCTGTATGCATATCTAAGGTTCGGGATTTCCTGAACCTTTTTTATTGCAGTATCTCTGTTCCTTAATTATAAACAAAAAGGAAATGAGGAAAAGAAAATGGATTTTGTGATGGATTTTGTAAATTGTGTGAATAAGTTTTTGTGGGACTATGCGCTTTTGTTTTTGCTTGTCGGCGCAGGCGTGATTTTTACGGTCAGTCTTCGGAAACTTTTCACTTCATGGAAAAAACGGCGGAAACGGACTCAGCTCGTTTCAGGCACTGACAACTGCTATTGCAGCTCAGGTAGGTACGGGAAATATTGCAGGTGCGGCGACAGCGATTGCTTCCGGCGGGGCAGGCGCCATATTTTGGATGTGGGTCAGTGCATTTTTCGGTATGGCGACAATTTACGGTGAGGCTGTGATGGCACAGCATACCCGTGTGCATAAAAACGGTACGGTTGTGGGCGGCCCGGTTTATTATATTCGTTACATATTTAAAGGAAAATTCGGAAAATTTCTTTCGGGCTTTTTTTCGATTGCAATTATTCTTGCGCTCGGCTTTATGGGCAACATGGTTCAGTCAAATTCGATTGGTGTATCCTTTGCCAATGCCTTTCATGTCAATCCTTTAATCATCGGTGTCTGTGTTGCTGTTATCGCCGGAATTATTTTTCTTGGCGGTATTCGAAGAATTGCAAGAGTGACAGAAAAGATTGTACCTTTGATGGCGGTGCTTTATATTGCAGGCTGTATTGTGATTTTGTGTATGTTCCCGCATGGCGTTGTGCAGGCGGTAAAAGATATTTTTGTCGGTGCTTTTGCACCACAGGCGGTTGCAGGCGGTGTCCTCGGTGTCACTGTGCAAAAAGCTATGCGTTACGGTGTGGCGAGAGGTCTTTTTTCTAATGAAGCCGGTATGGGTTCAACACCCCATGCCCACGCAGCAGCAGATGTGAAGCATCCGTGCGACCAGGGAATTATCGCAATGATGGGTGTTTTTATTGATACTTTCGTGATATTGACACTGACAGCCCTTGTCATTCTTTCAACTAATGTTCTCGGAAACGGTCTGACAGGTCCAGAGCTTGCCCAGAGTGCTTTCGATGCCGGCTTTGGTTCATTCGGAAAAATATTTATTGCAGTCTGTATGCTGTTTTTTGCTTTTACAACGATTGTCGGCTGGTATTACTTTGGTGAGGTCAATGTGCAGTCACTGTTCGGAGAAAAGGCGGTTAAGGTTTACAGCGTGCTGGTGCTCGGATTTGTCATTGTCGGTTCTGTGTTAAAAGTGGATTTGGTGTGGAATCTTTCTGATATGTTCAATGGTCTGATGGTGCTTCCGAACTTAATTGCTATTTTAGCCTGTCTTGGTGTTGTGAGAAAACTGACACGGGAATATGAAAGCAAATTATAAAAAGACAAAAAAGACGCTGTGTTATCTTTTTGAGATGATACAGCGCCTTTTGCTTTTGTGCAAAAAAATTATGTTTCGTTTTGTTTAATATAGCGTGCAAGTGCTTCTAATTGAACGAGCAGCTCTTTCTTTCGCTTTTCACCTAAAGCCTCCAGTGCAGACAGCAGCTTCATGTCAAGCTTGGATATAGGAACAGCAGCGGTCAGACAAGGCTTAATTTCTAATACTTCGTCGGCGGACAGTCCGTAGAGTTTAGCTAACTTTGAAAAGGTGGCCAGGTCAGGTTCGGCGACATTATTTTCATAACCGGAAAGTGATTTTTTATTAATTCCGGTGAGTTCCATTACCTTTTTTTGAGTATATTCTTTGTTTTCTCGTGCGTTTTTTAATACTTCCCCGATATCTTTCATAAATTATATCCTTTCTAAAAATATATAATAAGGCAAAAGTCCGAAAATATGCGGAAAGTCTTAAAAACAGAGACTTATATCATTGACATCTTAAAATTTAAGACATATAATGAGTTATATAGAATGTGCGGTCATGGGCTGTTGACGCACAACTTATAAATAAACTTGTTTTGAAGAAAAGAGAGGAGTAAAAAGAAAAATGAAACAGAAAAAAGCAATGGCAAAGACTTTTGCGATTTGTCTGTCTGCTGTGTTAATTGGCGGCAACGCGGTTAGTGCAATTGCTGCCGCAACAGACCCGGTGATTGCTGTTGAAACCAATGGTGAGCAGGCACCAGATGCTGCAACACCGAAAGAGAACTACTTTACTTTTACCGGAGAATTTGTGATTGAGGAAGGTGGTGTTTTCAGCACAAACAGCGCTACTTATTTACCGATGTCAGCTAACTATATTGACAAAACAACTTATTCGGTAACGTTGCCAGAGGTTACAGCAGCAGACGGCTATGAACTTGCCGAATGGGATGTGACAAGCACAGATAATAAACATGTAGAGATTACTTGGGAAAACACAAATACTTTTTTGGTTAAAGGAAATCTTTCCGAAGGTAGTGTCAATGCGAAAGTGACAGCTACAGCAAAATTTGCTAAAAAAGCCGAACAAGTAAAGAAGGCAACTTTAAACTTTAACGTCGATTTATCAAAGGGCTACTTTGTTGAAAGTGCAGGCTCTGACACACTTACAAAGGTGTTAGATAATGCAAATGTTGTATATGAATTGCCGGAAGTCAAAGCAAATGAAGACTATGTATTTACAGGCTGGAAAGTTGACGGCGCAGTGAACAAGACGTTACCTGCTGAAACAAATAAGATTATCCCAAGTGAAATCGCATATTTTGGCGATGTGAACCGATGGGCTATGCAACAATTACACCACAGTTTGCTAAAAAGCCTGCAGTTGTAGAGAAATTTGTAAATGCAAACTTTAATTCAGGTGACTATGGTTATTTTGCAGAAGGCGAGACAACAATCACATCAAAAGTTTTAGAGAATGCAGAGTGTACTATTCCAGCAGTAACAGCAAAAGACGGATATAAGTTTACAGGAAGCACGGAACTTCAATTTGATCCGGAGGCAAGCGAAATTGGCGGCCTTAGAGACATTGCAAACTTCCTCGATGGTGTAGGCTATCTTTCAGTAGAAGCTTTGTTTGAGAAAGCCCCTGTAGAAGAAAAGACAGTGAATGTCTATTTTTCATTGAATAAAGACATGGGCTATTTTGCTGACAATGAAGAAGCTGAAACAGATACTTATAAGAATATCACAGCGGATAAATTAGATATTCCAAAAGTTATTGCAAAAGACGGCTATGTATTCAAAGGCTGGAAAGGTTTTGGAAAAGATGAAATTATTTTAGATGAGAATGCATATGAACTTGCAGGTCTTAAAGATTTAGCAAATTTTGCAGGCGAGTCTAACAACGGTGATATCTCTCTTCAGGCAGTATTTGAAGAAGTACCAGCAGAAGAAAGAACAGTTGAAGTGACATTTAGCTTGGATCACAATAAAGGTTATTTCACAGATCCTGAAGGTGCAGATGTTGTATCCTTTAAGGGTATTGCAGAAGATTCAGCAGAGCAGTTCTTAGTACCAAAGGTAGCAGCAAAAGATGGCTATGTATTCAAAGGCTGGAAAGGCCAGGGTGCAGATGAAATTAGCTGGGGCGCAGATGCAGAAACATTCGGCATTACAGGCCTTGCACATTTTGCAGGAGGCTCAAATGTAGGTTATGCAACATTGGAGGCAGTATTTGAAGAAGTACCAGCAGAAGAAAGAACAGTAAACGTATACTTTAACGTAGACCCTGAAAAAGGTTACTTCACAGACCCTGAAGGCGCAGAAGTTGTATCTTTTGAAAATCTTCCAGAGTTTACAGCAGACCAGTTTTTAGCACCAAAGGTAGCGGCAAAAGACGGTTATGTATTTACAGGCTGGAAAGGCCAGGGCGCTGATGAAATCAACTGGAGTGCAGATGCTGAAACATTCGGCATTACAGGCCTTGCACATTTCCCAGAAGGTTCAACAGTTGGCTATGCAACATTAGAAGCTCAGTTTGAGCGTGTAGAAGCTGTCAAAGCAGCATCTGCCGATATCGTGATTGACCTTGAAAAAGGTTATTTCACAGAGTGGACAGGAGAAAATGCAACAGATACATTATCTTTTGATAACATTCAGGAAGCTGATTATGGCATCAGTGAAATGCCTGCTGTAACAGCAAATGACGGTTATGTGTTTACAGGTTGGGAAGTAACAAATGGTGCAGGCGAAGTGATTTATACACTTGATGCAGCAACAGCTTCAATCTTGTTCCCAGTAAATGTAGCTGACCACTATACTGTTAAAGCTGTTTTTGAGACAGTACCTCCTCAGACAGAATCCGAATCAGAGTCAGAATCAGAATCTGAATCAGAATCACAGACAGAATCAGAGTCAGAATCAGAATCTGAATCAGAATCACAGACAGAATCCGAATCAGAGTCACAGACAGAATCTGAGTCAGAGTCACAGACAGAATCTGAGTCACAGACAGAATCAGAGTCACAGACAGAATCTGAATCAGAGACAAAGAAACCTGAATCAGAGACAAAGAAACCTGAGAAATTAGATGGCGTAAAGACAGGTGATGAGACAAATACAGGCGCTCTTGCAGTAACATTATTTGGTTCAGCATTCGTTATCACAGGTATTGCACTTAAAAAATATTTATTCAAATAATCATATATCAGGGCTAGAAGGACATGATTACATAAATAAGCATGAGCCCCCGGCACGATAAGAAAACTTGGGTGACAGTAAAGGCCTTGTCGGCTTTTACTGTCATTTGAGGTTTAGGAAGTGAAAAAAGTAAAATATGGATAATCATATGGAGAATCAAAAACGACAAAAGAAAAGACAAGTTAAAAAAAGAAATTCTGCTAAGAAGAAATATGTTGTGATTTTAGCAGCTTTGGCGATTGTGATTATTGCAGTTGTGTGTACGATTGTCTTAGTTTCAAAAGCCGGTAAAGACAATACAGACAAAGTAAATCAGCCGCCAACAGCAATCAGTACAGAGGGTTCGTCAGAAAACTTAGATAACAACGGCCAATCAGCAGGTGTTGCCAAGGTAAAACCAAAACCGGTAGACAAAACGAATCTTGAAAGTCTTATTGACAATGCGGCCGGCATAGATGTATCAAGCTATACACAAGCGTCTGTGGATGTATTGAATGCAGCAATTACAGAGGGAAAGGCTGTACTGTCCGATGAGGCGGCAAAACGTGCACAAATCGAGGAAGCATGTAAAAAGCTGCTGGATGCAATTCAGGGCTTGAAAAAACAGTAGATAAGGTACGGTGAACTTATGGAATCAAGGGGATTATATGAAAAACGTTTTCAACAAAGAGTGGCACAGTTAAGAAAAAATAAAGGTATTTCCGCGAGAGATATGAGTTTATCACTTGGACAAAACTCCGGATATATTAATCATATTGAAAAGCAGCAGGCTTTACCGTCACTGA
Organism: uncultured Lachnospiraceae bacterium; assembly: GCA_902489925.1. Classification (GTDB taxonomy): domain Bacteria; phylum Bacillota; class Clostridia; order Lachnospirales; family Lachnospiraceae; genus Scybalocola_A. The sequence goes on from CABUBX010000020.1 coordinate 16,769, forward strand.
CTGTATTCTTTAACATGTGTGAATATTTTGGAATCACACCGGTACAGTTTTTTGACAGTGATTTAAAAAATCCTGAGCTTATAGAAAAGATTATGATTGATTTAAAAAAGCTGGATAAAAAGCAGCTGCAGTGCCTTAGTACAATTATTCATGACATGGCGATGTAGATGTTAAAATATGATAAAAAAGCGAGGGTATCACTGCTTTGGATTTTGCTGCAGTGATACCCTTATTTTTTTAGTCGTCTTCGCTTCTTTGGTCATCCATATTCATAACCTGGCGTTTTCTCGCCATTGCATCGTTTTCAAGATATTCATCATAAGTGCACTGTTTGTCAATAAGACCGCCCGGTGTTAATTCCATAATGCGGTTTGCGGTTGTCTGTACAAACTGGTGGTCCTGTGAAGTAAATAAAAGAACACCCGGATATTTAATGAGGCCGTTGTTTAAGGCTGTGATGGATTCCATATCAAGATGGTTTGTCGGTTCATCCATAATAAGGATATTGGCGCCGAGCATCATCATCTTCGATAGCATACAGCGGACACGCTCACCGCCGGAGAGGACATTTAATTTCTTCAAGCCGTCATCGCCTGAAAAGAGCATACGGCCGAGGAATCCGCGGACGAAGGTGACATCTTTTTCAGGAGAATACTGCATCAGCCAGTCAACGATAGAATCATCGGTTGAAAAAATATCAGTGTTATCCTTTGGAAAATAAGCCTGACTTGTTGTGACGCCCCATTTATAAGAGCCTTCATCCGCATCCATTTCTCCTGCAAGAATCTTGAAAAGGGTTGTTGTGGCCTTAACATTCGGACCGACAAAGGCAACCTTATCATCGTGGCCGAGCGTGAAGGAAATATTATCAAGAAGCTTTACACCGTCAATGGTTTTGGAGATACCGTTCACCTGAAGCACTTCATTGCCGATTTCGCGGTTTGGCTTAAAGTCGATGTAAGGGTATTTTCTGCTGGATGGGCGGATATCGTCAAGCTCAATTTTTTCAAGGGCGCGTTTTCTTGATGTTGCCTGCTTGGATTTTGAAGCGTTGGCAGAGAAGCGCTGAATAAATTCCTGAAGCTCTTTAATCTTTTCTTCCTTTTTCTTATTAGCTTCCTTCATTTGCTTAATCATTAACTGGCTTGATTCATACCAGAAGTCGTAGTTTCCTGAGTAAAGCTGAATTTTTCCGTAGTCAATGTCTGCGATATGGGTACAAACTTTGTTTAAGAAATAGCGGTCGTGGGAAACGACAATGACGGTATTTTCAAAGTTGATTAAAAATTCTTCAAGCCATGAAATAGCATCTAAATCAAGGTGGTTTGTCGGCTCATCGAGCAAAAGAACGTCTGGGTTTCCAAAAAGTGCCTGTGCTAAAAGCACCTTCACTTTCTGACCGCCGTCAAGCTCGCGAAGATAGCTGCTGTGAAGCTCATTTTCAATGCCGAGGCCATTTAATAAAATGGCCGCATTGCTTTCGGCTTCCCAGCCGTCCATCTGGGCAAATTCACCTTCTAATTCACTTGCTTTAATACCGTCTTCTTCTGTGAAGTCTTCCTTTGCATAGATGGCTTCTTTTTCTTTCATAATTTCGTAAAGGCGGGCATTGCCCATGATAACAGCATCAAGTACTGTGTAATCGTCATACTGGTAATGGTCCTGCTTTAATACAGAAAGACGCTCGCCCTGATTCATAATGACCTCGCCCTTGCTTGGCTCTAAAACACCCGAAAGAATTTTTAAAAATGTGGATTTTCCGGCGCCGTTGGCACCGATTAAGCCGTAGCAGTTTCCTTCTGTAAATTTAATATTCACATCTTCAAATAACGCTTTTTTACCAATGCGTAAAGTGACATTATTTGCACTAATCATAGATTTAAAACCTCCGTTGGATAAATTGTTGGTCTATAGGCAATCAGATATTATTTTACAGGTTTTACAGAAATTTGCAAGGAGAATTTGAAGATTGCCCCATAAAAGAAACAAAATCATCAATGTAAATATAATTGACGCACTCTGCAAAATCATTTATCATAGAAGTATCAACTGTTACAGAGGTAGAAATCATGAATATATTAAATATAGAACATATCAGTAAGGTGTTTGGCGATAAGACAATTTTTGACGATGCGTCTGTCGGACTGGCACAGGGGGATAAGGCAGGAATCGTCGGTATTAACGGCACAGGAAAGACAACATTGCTTCGCATGGTTGCGGGGCTTGAGACACCGATGACAGGTCAAGTTGTGATGTCAAACGGTATTCGGCTTGCATATTTGCCTCAAAATCCGGATTTTCCAGAGGGCGCGACAGTCGCTTCCTATGCTTTATCGGGAAACAGTGAGACGGACTGGAGAGTGCAGAGTAATTTAAGCCGTCTTGGCATCGATGATTACGATGCGGCTTTGGATGCGCTTTCCGGAGGGCAGAGAAGAAAAGTAGCCATGGCAAAAGTGTTTGCAGGGGATTTTGATTTTCTGCTTTTGGACGAGCCGACAAACCATCTTGACGGTGAAATGGTGGCATGGCTTGAAGCTTATCTGAAGTCTTTTCGCGGAACACTTCTTATGGTGACGCATGACCGGTATTTTCTTGATGCGGTGACAAATAAGATTATTGAAATTGACCATGGGAAAATTTATGATTACGATGCCAACTATTCAAAGTTTCTTGAACTTAAAGCGCAAAGGGACGAGATGGCGGCAGCCTCTGAAAGAAAGCGTCAGAGTGTGTTGCGCATGGAAACAGAGTGGGCAAAGCGGGGCTGTCAGGCACGTTCTACAAAGCAGAAGGCACGTCTTTCGAGGCTTGAACAAATGAAACAGGAAAAAGCCCCGGTAAAGGATGATACGGTGGCTATAGATGCAGTGACAACCCGTATGGGAAAAAAGACGATTGAGCTGCATCATGTGAGCAAAAGCTTTGGCGAAAAAAAGGTCGTTGATGATTTTGATTACATTGTTCTTAAAAATCAGCGCCTTGGCATTATCGGACCAAACGGCTGCGGAAAGTCAACACTGATGAAGATGATTGCAGGGTTTGTGACGCCGGATGAGGGCAGTGTAGAGATTGGTGAGACCATTAAGATTGGTTATTTTGCCCAGGAAGAACAGGCGATGGACGACAGATTGAGAGTTATTGATTATGTGAAGGATATCGCGGAATATATTGTCACAAAGGATGGGCGCATCAGCGCCTCGCAGATGCTTGAACGGTTTTTATTTACACCGGATATGCAGTATTCGCCGATTGGGAAGCTTTCCGGCGGTGAAAAACGTCGGCTGTACCTTCTTGGGGTTTTGTCGGCGCCAATCAATACACTGATTCTTGATGAGCCGGGAAACTCCTTGGATATTCCGACGCTGACGATTCTTGAGGATTATCTCAATGCTTTTCAGGGGATTGTTATTACAGTTTCTCACGACAGGTATTTCCTTGACAATATTGCAGACAGGATTTTTGAATTTGATGAACATGGACATATGACGCAGTATGAGGGCGGTTATACAGATTATCTTGAGGCAAAGCAAAGGCGAAGTGAGCAGCAGGCGGTTTTAGATGACAGGAAAAAGACAGAGGAAAAGTCGGCCGGCTATAAGGAATGGAAGGAGAGGCGTCAGACAAAGCTTAAATTTACATATAAAGAGCAAAAAGAGTATGAGACGATTGATGAGGACATTGAAAAGCTTGAGAAAAAGCTTTCAGATTTGGATGAGGCGATGCTTGCAAATGCGACAAACTCGGCAAAGCTTTCTGAACTAATGGCTCAAAAGGAAGAAACGGAGACTGCACTGGAAGACAAGATGGAGAGATGGGTTTATTTGAATGATTTGGCAGAGAGAATTGAGGCAGAAAAAAATAGTCGTTAGACGGGAAAAGAGGGATTGACGTTGAAGTTAGAGTGCGGATTGGATGTATGTCAGGGAAGCGCGCAGCCGCTTGGTGTTACAAAAACATCACAGGGGATTAATTTTGCGATAGCAGTGAATAAAAGAGAGCCTTTTGTACTGAAAATATTTGCAGAGGATTGTCAGTACGAAATACCGATGAAGGATTTTCATGCCATCGGTGATGTGTATGCCATATGTGTAAAAAACCTGAAGGCAAGGTATTTTGAATATGAATATATCCGCGGAAATATCCGTATTTCGGATGCTTATGCAAGAGGCGTCGCACAGGCGGGTGTGTGGGGCGAAAAAAGATTGAATAAGCGATTTTGCTTTTGGAATACGGATTTTAACTGGAAGGGTGATACTTACCCTAAATTGCCCTTTAACGAACTTGTGATGTATAAGCTGCATGTTCGCGGCTTTACAGTGCATCCGTCCTCAAAGGTGCGGGGACGGGGAACTTTTTCTGCTGTTGCCCAAAAGGCAGGCTATCTTAAAGAACTGGGAATTAACTGTGTTGAATTGATGCCTGCGGCGGAATTTGACGAGATGGTTCCTGAAAATGAAAATCTTTACATTATACCGGATAAAGAGCCTGAAAAGTATAAGATGAACTATTGGGGATATACGGATGCCTTTTATTTTGCGCCTAAAGCGGCATATGCGTCATCAAACTGTCCGCAGGAGGAGTTTAAGCAGATGGTAAGGGCGCTGCATCGTGAAGGCATAGAGGTGATTATGGAGTTTTCGTTTTCGGAGAAAACAAATAAGAATCTTATTTTAGACTGTCTTCGCTATTGGACAACGGAGTATCATGTTGACGGCTTCCATATAAGCTCAGGCGTTGTGCCGATGCAGCTTTTGATGACCGATGCGCAGCTTTCGGAGGTAAAGCTGTTTAGCGAGAGCTTCGATGTCGGGGCGGCATATGGAGAGACGATACCGGAGTGTAAGCATTTGGCGGTGTATCATGATGAATATGAAATTTGCTGCCGTCGGTTTTTAAAAGGCGATGAGGACATGGTGTCGGCTTTTACAAATTTGGTGCATGCCAACGATAACCGGCAGTCCTTTGTGCGTTATTTGAGCAACCACAACGGTATGCGGCTTTATGATGCGGTAAGCTATGACGGAAAGCATAACGAAGCCAATGGTGAGAATAATAAAGACGGAACCGATTATAATTACAGCTGGAACTGCGGTGCCGAGGGAGAGACAAGACGCCGCAAAGTGCTTGAACTTCGGAAACGCCAGCTTAAAAATGCATGGGTTTTCGGTATTCTAAATCAGGGGATTCCGCTGATTTATGCCGGAGATGAGTTTTGCCAGACACAGGGCGGTAATAACAATGCCTACTGTCAGGACAACGAGCTGTCATGGCTTGACTGGGGGCGGCTACGCAAGTATAAAGATATTTATGCGTTTATCAGACAGCTGCTTGAATTTAGACGCCGCCATCCGGTGTTGCATCAGGCAAAGCCTTTAAGGCGGATGGATTATTTAGGCTGCGGTTATCCGGATTTTTCGGCGCACGGCCATTTGCCGTGGAAACCGGATACTGCGCCTGTGAGCCGG
>CABUBX010000021.1 GCA_902489925.1 uncultured Lachnospiraceae bacterium
TGGCTCTGTTTGTATAATTACACTTGCCGTTGCCGGTTGCCAAAATTTTCTTTGCCGGTTTATCCATGCGCTCAAGCACCAGCACCGAGGCACCCGCCCGCGCCGCCTCAATCGCTGCACACAGGCCGGCTGCACCTGCACCGACAACAACAACATCTTCCTTTTTCATCTGTTTGATACCTCCAAAATAAGGTGTTTTTTCATTATAACAGATTTTTAATGGAAGTCAAAGGGGCGCATACACTTTTACTTTATTTTAGCTTTGGCTGCCGGTGTCTTCTACAGAGAATTTACAAAATTCAACGGTTTTAGCGGCTCTACGGCACTTGGCCGCGTTCACACCCATTTATTTGTCCTCGGTATACTTATTTTCCTCATTGCCGCACTAAAAAAAGTAATAGTTAAAACCCATTAAACAAAATAAAAATAAGGGCTGATGACTTTAAACTGCAGGTATTCAACCGCACCGTTTATCATCAGCCCTATTTTTAAATTACTTTATTTTATCAATTCTATTTATGCACGATATCCGTTTGGATTCATTGACTGCCAACGCCATGAATCTTCACACATCTCATCAAGACCTCTTTCAGCCTTCCAGCCAAGTTCTTTTGAAGCTTTTGCGGCATCTGCATAACATGTTGCGATGTCACCCGGTCTTCTCGGCTTGATTTCGTATTTAATTTCCTTGCCGCAGGCTTTTTCAAATGCATGAACAATATCAAGCACACTGTAGCCTGTTCCTGTACCAAGGTTATAAATACTTACGCCTTCTTTATCTTTTAACTTTTCAATAGCCTTTACATGTCCGATTGCAAGGTCTACAACATGGATGTAATCTCTTACACCTGTACCGTCATGTGTGTCATAGTCGTTGCCGAATACGCCAAGGCACTCTAATTTGCCAATCGCAACCTGTGTAACATAAGGTACAAGGTTGTTTGGAATACCCTTAGGGTCTTCACCGATAAGTCCGCTCTTATGCGCGCCGATTGGGTTAAAGTATCTTAATAAGATAACATTCCATTCCTCGTCTGCTGTGTGAAGGTCTGTTAAAATCTGCTCAAGCATACTCTTTGTCCAGCCGTACGGGTTTGTACATGTGCCCTTCGGGCATTCTTCTGTAATAGGAATAAATGCAGGGTCTCCGTAAACAGTTGCCGAAGAACTGAATACGATATTTTTAACGCCGTGTGCTCTCATGACGTCGCAAAGTACCAATGTCCCTGTAATATTATTGTGGTAATATTCAAGTGGTTTTGCCACTGATTCGCCGACTGCTTTAAGTCCTGCAAAATGAATAACTGCATCAACAGACTCTTTTTCAAAAATATTATTCAGGGCATCTCTGTCTAAAATATCAGCCTCATAAAACTTTAAATCTTTTCCTGTAATCTTTTTTACACGCTCAAGAGATTCTTCGCATGAATTACAGAGATTATCAACAACAACTACCTCATATCCGGCATTAAGCAGCTCAACACATGTGTGGCTTCCGATGAATCCGGCACCGCCTGTTACTAAAATTGCCATAGTTTTCCACTCCTGTCTACATAAATTTATGTACAATATTTTTCATTGTATCCCACTTAGCTTCCATGTCGCTGACAAGCTTAAACTGTGTTCTTGCTCTGTCAAGATTGTGACCTTCGCGATGCACGCGGAAATATGTATCTCCCTGAAGATAATCTGTAAGGAAACGCATACCACATTCAAAAGTCATAACCATAGCGCCTGTAGGAAGCATCTCGATTTCTTTTTCAGTCAGCTTCCCTGCGCAGCCTTCGATGAAGCCCTTTGTATACAACTCAAATAATTGCATACTGCAGCTTACTTTATCAAGGTCTCTTTCATCTTCTTCTGCTGTGCTTGCACCAAAACGGATAGAATCGCCAAAATCATTGACAGAAAGTCCCGGCATAACAGTGTCAAGGTCAATGACACAAATACCTTTATGTGTCTCATCGTCAATCATGATGTTATTTAACTTTGTATCATTGTGTGTTACACGAAGCGGAAGCTCTTTGTTTTTAAGCATATCCCCAAGTACATGAGCAAGCGGCTCATGGTTCAATACGAAGTTAATTTCTGCCTGAACATCCTTTGCTCTGCCGCAAATATCAGCTTCAACAGCTTTTTTAAATACTTCAAAACGCGCTGCTGTATCATGAAAGCCTGTAATTGTCTCATGAAGTGTCTCAGCAGGGAAATCTGCAAGCAGTCTCTGGAAATTACCAAAAGAAACCGCACTTTCGTAAAAATCCTCCGGTGTCTCAACTAAATCGTAAGTTTTTGCACCGTCGATAAATTCATAAACTCTCCAACATTCGCCCTGGCTGTCTGTAAAATAGCTCTTGCCGTCCTTTGTAGGCACAACGTTTAAAGTTTCGCGTTCCGGGTCTCCGCCGTTTTCGATAATATTTTTACGAAGATAAGAAGTTACATTCACAACATTCTCCATCAATTCATCCGGTCTTGTGAAAATCTCCTTATTCATTCTCTGTAAAATATATTTTTTACCGCACTGTAAAAGAAATGTATCATTAATATGACCGCTGCCATAGAGACCGTAGGAGGTACACTCACCTTCAAGATTAAATGCCTCAATGGCTTCTTTTATTTTACTGCAATGTTCTTCTCTTGTCATCATTTATTTTTCCTCCCACAATTTTTCAGGATATAAACCGCTTTCTTTTAATTTCTGAATCGCGTTCATGACATACTCTTTATCTTCTTTATATGTCACGCCGTACCATTTATCTAAAGATTTTAAAACCTCTACTGTTGCCTTATTTTCATCCAAAAGCTCGTTGACAACTGTCGGAAGGAAATACTCGCACTTTAACGGATTCTTTTCAAGATTTTCGTCAAGGAATTTTGGGAAACGTGCATCAAGTTCTTTTAAAATGCTCTCTGAAAATCCCCAGAGATTCATAGAAACCGTACTGCCCTCAGGAATCTGCTGCCATGTATTGCCGTCGTCCTCTGTATAATAAGCGCCGTCGTCTTTTTTCTCAATGTGTGTACGCTCTGTAATGCCTGTAAGGTAATGATTTTTGTCAGTCTCACATACACCTCTTGCCACATGACCGTTATCTGTCAATGTATTCTCAAGAACATAGCCGACCATTGTGTAACGGTACTTGTCGTCATCTGAATGGCTGTCTAAATAATCATAAATCATCTTGTAAGCTGACGGTCCGTAATAATCGTCTGCGTTAATTACGGCAAAAGGTCCGTCAATGACATCCTTGCAGCTTAAAATCGCATGACCTGTACCAAATGGTTTTACACGGCCCTCAGGCACGCTGTAGCCTTCCGGAAGATTTTCAAGTTCCTGGAAAACATACTCCACCTGAACATGCTTTTCCATACGTTTTCCGATAACTTCCTTAAAATCCTTCTCGTTGGCTTTCTTAATAATGAAAACGATTTTTTCAAAGCCTGCTCTGATTGCATCGTAGATAGAAAAGTCAATAATGATATGTCCGTCCTTATCAATCGGGTCAATCTGCTTTAACCCGCCGTAACGACTTCCCATACCTGCAGCCATAATAACTAATACCGGTTTCTTTTTCATAGTGATTACCTCCTAAGAATATATGTTTTAAAATTTATTTGCACATTTATCAAAAAAAGATGTACTTTTTTGCACAATTGGCTTATACTTGATTTATGAATTTCATTGCTGTGCACTGCACAGGCTTGTTTTTCTAAACTCTAAAACTTAAATCAGCAGCCCCTTTAGGGTTCGGATATTATCCGGGAAAGAGAGCTCATTATGTCTTATGAAAGTGTCGATTTAAATCAAGAGCTTGTCATTCACAAGCTTTACTCCATGCACTATTTTGAATATATGAATGATTTTGTTTTTGAAGGCGAAGCCCATGATTTCTGGGAATTTCTCTGTGTTGATAAAGGTGAAGTTTCTGTCACCGCAGACAGCAGAGCATATCATCTCAAAAAAGGTGATATCATTTTCCACAAGCCGAACGAATTTCACAACGTCCGCTGCAACGGCAAGAGTGCACCAAACCTTGTTGTCATCTCTTTTGACTGCAGCTCGCCTGCCATGCACTTTTTTGAACAAAAGCAGCTTGTCATTAATGAAGCCGAGCAAAATCTTCTCGGGAAAATCATTCAGGAAGCCCGCCAGATTTTTATAGGACGTCTCGATAACCCTTATCAGACAAAACTGATTATTAATCCCGATGCCCCTTTTGGCGGTGAACATCTTATTAAAAACTATATCGAACAACTGTTGATTTCACTGATTCGCCGTTATAATTTTGCCCTTCAAAAACCTGAGTCCTCCTCAGGGATTGCCAAGCTGACTGCCCACAATGCAGACAATGAGCTTTATGAAAAAATCATTCACTACATGGAAGAACATATCACATCCAACATTGCCATTGAGCAGCTTTGCAGAGACACACTGATTGGCCGCTCAAAAGCCCAAAGGATTTTTCATGAACGACACCAGTGCGGCGTGATTAATTACTTTTCATTCATGAAAATCACAGCCGCCAAAGAGCTTATCCGAAGCAACAGCATGAATTTCACGCAAATTTCCGAGCATCTCGGCTATACGTCCATTCATTACTTTTCGCGCCAGTTTAAAAAGGTTACCGGCATGACACCTTCGGAATATGCTTCCTCCATCAAAGGCTTATCTGAAACTAAAAGTTTTTGATTTCCTTGTTAAATACATATTAACACTTTGGTTCTTAAAGTTCTTTGCACAAAATTACTGTTTTTTTGCATTATATTGCAAGCAGTTTTTCGGCATACAGCCTGTAATCAGCCGTGTTCCATCGCTGTAGCCCTCCTCACGGTCTGAAAGCTCACGAATCAAAATATTTCTGAGACATTCAATCCGAGGCGCAGCATTCTCACTGTTTATTAAATCATGCAGCTCATGCGGGTCATCGGCAAGGTTAAAATACTGCTCTTTGCCTGTTTGTGAATACCATATGTACTTTTCATTTTCCGTCACAATCCAATGGTTGGACTTTTCTCCAAAGCTGTGTTCTCCGTGAAGATACGGACGGATTGTTTTTTCAGTCTCCCGAAGCAACGGCAGCATACTGCTACCCTCAACCGTTTCAGGTATCGGTGCACCGGCCGCATCAAGCAAGGTCGGCATCACATCACGCAATTCCACAACTGCATGATTCACAGTATTAGACTGATGCTTCAAAAGCTTCTCACTGCCCGAAATAATCATCGGTATATGGACACTGCCCTGATACGGAAAAGCTTTTCTGAAAAAGTGATGGTCGCATAACTCGTCGCCGTGGTCCGAGGTAAAAAGGAAGATGCAGTCATCATAAATCCCTTCATCTATAAGCGCCTGAAGAAGACGTCCAATCTGATGGTCGAGATGGGTCACACAGGCATAATAGCCAATCTGTGCCTGCCGCACCATTTCTTCATCGACAGGGCCTGTCGTCGAATCAAATATACGGCCTCTTTGCTTTAACTCCTCATCATTTTCCCAGTCACCGAGCACCGGCGGCGTCAATTTCTTATTTTTATACAAGTCAAAATAATACTGCGGCGCATCAAACGGCGGATGCGGACGCAAATAAGACGCCATCAAAAAAAAAGGCTTTGTGCGGTCACGCCGTCTTAAAAAATCAATACTTCTTGAAGTCACCCAGTTTGTCGGATGAAGTTCCTCGCCATACATCCAAGGGCGCGACACCCAGCTGTTGCACTCAAGACCGGTATCAATCACATCCGCATCAATACCTTTTTCCTTTTTCAGCCAATACATATAATCATCGGCAACCTTCTGATTTTCATAATAAGGCACATCACTCCGGCGGTTATAATGAAGATAGCCGTCATGCAGCTCGACATGATGAAAGCCCGTCAGATTTCTAAGCGGATACACATGCATCTTTCCGACACACTGTGTATAATATCCGGCTTTTGAAAGCTCTCCCGCCATCGTATGGGCATAATTCCATGCCACCCCATCCTCATAGCCGACACGTCCGTGTCCCGTCTGACTCATACCTGTATGAAGCGCAGCTCTTGCAGGTATGCATGTCGGACATGAGCTGTATGCATTATCAAAAGCCACACCTTTTGAAGCCAATGTATCTAAATAGGGTGTTTTCACATCAGGATGTCCCGCAAAGCCCATACAGTCACCCCGAAGCTGGTCTGTCATAATCAAAACAATATTCGGTTGTTTCATCACTTATCCCTTCCTTCCCATTTGTTATATTCAGTATAGCGAACCTCTCTTTTTTTTGCAATGCTTTATCATATCTTTAATTTGCACATTCCGCCGTACACCTATTGCATGAACAAAAAAAGTGCGTTATACTAAAAAAAGTTTTATCATTAAAGGAGTTTTTATAATGCAATTAACAATACCAACAATCCATCATGCTGACGATATTACCGGCTGCCAAAAGCATCCGATTTCCCATTATATGTGGCGTTGCACAATGAAGCCAGAAGCTTACGGACAGCTTGCTGCCCTTGATGAAAAAGGCTTTATGATTCGGCTTGTCAGCGAAGAAAGCCATCCGGTAACGACATACACAAATCATTTTGACCCTGTCTATAAAGACAGCGCCATTGAAGTCTTTTTTCAATTCGGTCCTCTTGGCAGCACTTATATGAATTTTGAGTTTAACGCCAACGGTGCAGTGCTTGCGATGTACGGTGCCGAGCGTGAAGGGCGAAGCCGCCTTGACGACGCAATGATTCAAGCATTAAATATCCGCACAGACAAAACGGACGATGCATGGTCGATTACCTTCTTTTTGCCGCAAGAGATTATTCGCAGCCTCTACCCTGATTTCACATTGACAAAGGGCAGTACCTTTTCTTTTAATTTTTATAAAATCAGTGAATCCGAAGAAATTGAGCATTATGGCGCAATGTCGGAAATCTTCCTTGAAAAACCCGACTTTCATGTGCCGCAGTTTTTTGCCCGTGCTGTCATTGAATAACAATCACATAGTTACAAAGAAAACGCCGACGGATTATCCCCATCGGCGTTTTGCTGCTTTACTTGTGTCAGGATGAATATGCTTCCAAGAAATCATAAAGCTGGCGCTCATCCTTAACTGCAAATCCGCTGATTGCCTCAGCCCGCACATCAGACGGAAGGTCTTCAAGCTTTATATCCGTATATTCATACACCGTCTTTTTATCACTGTAGTAAACTGTCAGGCAGCCCCGGCTGAAACGTATATAATATTTATGAAAATCCTCCGGAAGATGATAAGTTTTTCTTGTCATAATATATTCCGGCGAAAAATACATCAACTCATACCCGACAAGCCCTTGATTTAATTCATTCAAAGGCATGTCCTCCATATAACTGTTTAACTTTTCGATAAGCTCAGTCCGTGTAAGCCCGAGAAAAGATGCCGGTATATTCGAAATCTCTTTTGTGGATATCTGAGTTTTCTCATCGTACACCTCTGAAATCAACTGTGTCGATACTCTCGTAACCTCTTTCGTCGAGGCAGGCTTCGCCTCCTCAATATACATTTTTTCATCCTCACTTAAGCTTTGATGTCCGCCCATAAAAAAATACCCGGCAAGACCGCCGCCGATGCATAGAAGCAGCAAAAAACAGATACTATATTTTTTCATCAGTCTCACTCCTTTGATGTTTATAGTATCTGTTCTTTTTCCATTCTTATACAATATATGAAAACACTTTTATACAGCCCCTATAACAGCTTCAGTTTTTTGCAAAGTGCAAACAGGCGCTGGCCCTTAGGCAAAGACAATATGTCATCTTCTGACAAAATACCCGTCACAACAATAAACACACCATAGAAAATAATCGCTGCCACAATTGCGACAACTATAGATACCGCATTGCTTGAAGATGCTGTGTATATACCTTCATAGACAAGCCATGCCACAATACCCATAGCAGCAGAAACGGCCGTCGGCATAAAAACACTGTATTTATATTCCTGCTCGTAACCGATATACTTTTTAAGTGCACGAAGATTCAGCCAGCACATCACAAACGCAAATACATAATTGCCAAAAACCATACCGTAAATATTCATATCAAAGCATTTGAAAACGATTGCAAGAGCGACAGAATGAAGCACCATCGCAATTATCGAATGAACAACCGGTGCCTTCATCCGATGTATACCCTGCAGAATCGATATCGTCACTGTGGACAGAGAATAAAAAGCAATTGTCGGTCCGCCCAGTATAAGCAGCATACGGGCAAGCTCTGATGTATCTGAAAAAAGCAGCTGCATCAAAGGTCCTGAAAGTACCATCAGCCCGACACTGCACGGCATCGCAATAACCATCGTCAGTCGCACAATTTGATTAATCTTCTGATAAACATCCCGCATACGCTGTAAAGTCACCAGTTTGGTCACTGTCGGAATCAAGGCAATACCGATTGAAGATGTCAATGCCAGCGGCACATTTAAAAGCAGCTTATACTCTCCGCTGTAAACCCCAATCAGCTGGGAACGAATGGCACTCGTATAGCCCATGCCGTCCAAAATATGATTAAACAGCAGCGTATCGACAATACCGCCAAGCTGATACATCGTCTGGCTGAGAATAATCGGCGCCATTACTCCTGCAACAAGCTTAACAACATTGCCATAGGTAAGCAAGTCCTTATGAGGTGTTTTGTCACGTCTGAGCATTCTTCGCACAGTCGGTGCATACAAATGGTACACAAATACGCAAAAGCCCAAGCCGCCGACTGCACCCAAAAAAGTGCCGAGCGTACCGCCGGCTGCGCCGTAGGCCGGACCTTTGACAACGAGAAAATATGCAGCCACAACACTGACGAGCGCATGGACAATCTGCTCTATAACTTGTGACAAAGCCGTAGGCATCATGGCGTTCTTTCCTTGGAAATAACCGCGGTATACGCCAAGCAGCGCACAGACAAAGATGGTCGGCGCCAGCACTCTTAAAGCGGGCGCCACCTCCTCCATGTTAAACATTGTTTCTGCAATCCAGCCGGCGCCGAAAAAGGTCAGAAGAGAAAATACCAGTCCGATAAAACCGGAAAAAACCATCGTCCCCTTCATCAGCCGCTGAAGATTTTTATATTCTCTTTTTGCCAGATAGGATGCGCCCAAAAGCGAGAAGGCCACCGGTATGCCGTTGGAGGATACAAGCAGTAAAAACTGATAAACCTCATAGGCATTGGCATAATATCCCATACCCTCCTGCCCAACAATACGAATCAGTGGGATTCGATATAAAAGGCTGATAATCCGCACGACAATCTGTGCACCGGCCAAAATTGTGCTGGCCACAATAATATTGTCGTTTTTTTCTTTTCCTGTCTGATTCATCTGAAACCTCTCCCGGCTCAGCTGTTATGAAAGCGTCACCGTATAATCCTCAGGAATGACAGCAATATAGGATTTTCCTACATTCAGCTTTAATTCCTCGCCGTCTTCCGTATAGTATCTTGTGTAATCTTCATTCAGGCTGTCTTTTTTCCATGTAATATTGACCGCCTTGCCATCTGTAATATACATTCCCTTGCCGCTTCCTGTCAGGACAATATCCTGACAATCCGCAGCCGCGTCAATACAGGAGTAAGCGGCATACTGTACGATAATATTTTTAAATGCCAGCTGCTCATCAGCCACATCATCCATGTGAGGCTTACCGTACTGTGATTTTTTATAAAGCTTTTGTGCGTCATCATATTCAAAATGCGGTTTTGAGCTCATGGAAATATCGATAACTTCCGCCTTCTGACTGTCTGTCGGCTCGGTATCCTTCATATTAAATTTCAGACGGCTCTCATAATTTTCAGGAAGTGCCGTGTCTGCACCGAAACGTCCGATGGCATGCGTAATCTGTTCACCTGTCATATAGACATTATGTGGCGCCACTCTGTCGGAAGCGCGGTAATAATCCGAATTAAGGCCGCCTGCCATAAGCTGTAATGTCTTGATGCCTTCACTGTTAATCCTGTTCTCGGCAAATATAGACCAGCCGAAATGACCGTAAATAGCTTCCTCATCATGGGCAAAATCAAGATAATAGTGTCTGGCGCTTCTTATAGGTCCGACTTTTTCAAGATTTTCGTAATCCTGAAATACGGCCATCAGACGGGTAATCTTACTTTCAACAACCGCCTCATATAAAATATCCGCTGAACCGATGCCGCTTTGCGGAAGCGCCTCTGTCACATTGTTAATCATTAATGCCACCGGTCTTCTGTTATTGACGGCTTCATCGACAAGCTCTCCGGTTAAATGGCTGACAGCCTTTCCTTCCGGCACAACAAACTCTGTTTCAGTCTCTGTCTCCGTCTCTGTTTCGCTTTCGGTTTCAATCTGAAGCTTTGTCTCAGGCGCTGCCGTCTCTGTCTCGACTTCCTTTTTGCCGCAGCCGGCCGCAAGAACTGCCATCATAAGCATCATGACTGTCACACCTGCCAGTTTTCTTTTCATCATGTCAAATCCTCTCCTATCTGCTCAAATGCACAAGTTTCAATATGTCATTTTGCTTCATTTCCATAGCCTCTGTTTCTTCAGGTTCCATATGATCATACCCAAAGAGATGAAGCATACTGTGTGCCGTTAAAAAGCCAAGCTCGCGCTGCTGTGAATGACCGTACTTTTCAGCCTGCTCAATCACCTTATCTACTGAGATAATAATATCGCCAAGCATCAGCTCACCTGTTTCGGGATTAAAATAATCTTCAGCCTCACATTCCTCAAGGACAGAAAAATCACCTGCGGCAATATAATCCACCATCGGGAATGAAAGTACATCCGTCGGTTTAAACAAATCTCTGTAATCCCGGTTAATCAGTGCAATCTCCTCATTTGATGTCAGAACAACATTAACCTCCACCTCATACGGGCAATCTTCAAATTCAAGTGCCGCATCGACAACGTCCCGTATTATTTTTTCATAGTCAAAATTAAGCTCTGTGTCAACTTCCTTTTCAATGTTTAAAGTCATCTTCTCACCCTTTCTGCCGCCCTTCGGCTATCTTTTATGCCGCCTTTCCCGCCGACTGTGCGTTCTTCTTTTTCACGATACTTTTCAAAGGCTTTAATAATATCCTTAACAAGCTTATGACGGACGACATCCCTGTTTGTCAATTCCACAACAGCAATATCATCAACATCCTTCAATATCTTTGCACACTTTGCAAGTCCCGAATGTTTATCCTGTAAATCCACCTGAGTCACATCGCCGGTCACAACAATCTTTGAGCCTTCCCCAAGACGGGTCAGCACCATAAAAAGCTGCTCTAAGCTGGCGTTCTGGCTTTCATCAAGAATAATGGCGCTGTTACTTAATGTACGCCCTCTCATATAGGCAAGCGGTGCAACTTCAATAATCCCCCGCTCAAGACAGCGGTTAAACTTCTCCTCGCCCAGCATCTCAAAAAGTGCATCATAAAGCGGGCGCAGATACGGGTCAACCTTACTCTGCAAATCTCCCGGCAAAAAGCCCAAATGCTCTCCGGCTTCCACTGCCGGACGCGTGAGAATAATTCTTGAAATTTCTTCCTTCTTTAAAGCCTCAACAGCCATCGCGATGGCAAGATAAGTCTTTCCTGTACCGGCAGGACCTGTACAGATAGTCACTGTATTGTCCGTAATCGCCTTCGTATAATTTTTCTGTCCGATTGTCTTGCACTTTACAGGCTTTCCCTTAAACGTAATTGTAAGAACATCCTTCATGACAGTAATTACATCTTCTGCACTGCCATCCTCTGCAAGCTCAAGCGCCTGACCAATAACCAGCGGATTAATCTGCTGTCCGTTGTCATACATTTTTTTTAATGTCTCAATTGCTGACACAGCTTTTTCAGCAGCACGTTCTTCACCTGTCACTGTCAAAACCATGTCCCTGCATACAACCGATACTTTCAAAAGCTTCTCAAGCTCTTTCATATTCGCATCGTACGGCCCGAAAATTGCGCTCATCTGAGATGCCGATTCAAATTCCAAATTTCTGCTTACCAAAGTCCGCTCTCCTTCTTTTCAAAAAATATAGCGTTGGCAGATTATAATAGTATCCGCCAACGCTAATTATAACAGATATCAGCAAATCCGTAAAGACACCCTTGCTGTGAGCATAAAGTTCATCTGCCCGCATCCAAAGCCGGCTTCTCATTATCCGCCGCATCAATAACTTTTAAAAATTCCTCAACAGTCTTTGCCGTTTTCAGACGGGCAGTAAAATCCTCATCCATCAAAAGCACTGATAGCTTACTCAATATATCCAGATGAACATTATCCTTTGTATCAGGTGCCGCAATAAGAAAAATCAGGTTGACCGGCTCACCGTCCAGCGAAGCAAAATCAACACCGTCTCTGACAACCATCACCGCAAGTCCCGGCTTTTTTACAGCGCTGCATCTCCCGTGGGGAATTGCAATGCCCCCGCCGATGCCTGTCGTGCTTTCTTCTTCCCTTAAATAAACCTGCTTTTTGTATGCTTCCTTATCACGGATTTTTCCGCTTTTTATCATAAGCTCTATAACCATATCAAGAGCTTCATTTTTTGATGTCGGCGCCGCATCCAAAGAAATACTTCTCTCATCAAGTAAATCAATAATTCTCATGCCGTTCTCCCTTTTTTATCGTATATTTATTTTTAAGCTGTCTGTAAACCGACTTCACTTCATCTTCTGTCGCAAGAAATTCCGAAAATGCACTGGCACTCCCGGCGGCCACCCCCATTTTAAAGGCATGACTGTAATCATGCGCACCAAGCCATCCGGCAAGAAAGCCCGCAACCATCGAATCTCCCGCGCCGACTGCATTCACAAGCTTGCCGTCCGGCGCTGCCGCCATATGGATACTGCCGCTGTCATCTAAAAGCACCGCCCCCTCACCGGCCATGGACACAAGAACATTTTGCGCGCCCATTGCCTGAAGCTTCGCCGCATAAGGAATGACTTCTTCCCTTGTCTTTAATTCAACACCGAAAATCTCTCCCAGCTCGTGGTTATTCGGTTTGATTAAAAACGGTTTAAACCTGAGCACATTTAAGAGCAAATCCTTTGTGGCATCAACAACAAAAAGGATGTCTTTCCCCGAAAGTCTTTCAAGAATGGTGCTGTAAATATCATCCGGCAGACTCTTAGGGATACTGCCCGCAAGCACAAGCACATCGCCCAATTCAAGTTTTTTAAGCTTTTCTATAAGCTGCGTTGCTTCCGCCCCGCTGATATCCGGACCTTTGCCGTTAATTTCTGTACCGTCATAATTTTTAAGCTTTACATTAATTCTTGAAAGTCCGTCCCGAACCCGGATAAAATCACTTTTAAAGCCGAACGCCTTAATGCTTCTTTCGATTTCTTCGCCTGTAAAGCCTGCTGTAAAACCAAGCGCCGTATTTTTTACACCGAGGTTATTTAAAACAATCGAAACATTAATCCCCTTGCCTCCGACAAGCAGCTGCTCTGTCCCTGTCCTATTTGTCCTGCCAATCGCAAAATCCTCAACTGAAATAATATAGTCCAAAGATGGATTAAATGTTACTGTATAGACCATGCTTTCTGCCTCCTGTCTTTTTCTTCTGCTTTTATTATATATTCGCAGTCAGTCACTTTCAATCGTATTTACCCGCAAATTGGAATTTCCATAGAAACCTCACCATAAAGCGTCAAACAGTCGTTGTCGATACGCACTTTTGTCCTGTCCTCTGCCAGCCTTGCCCCCTCATCCTCCATAGACTGAAGCTTTCTTTTAAAATCTGCCGCAGCAATCTCCCGTATTTCATCCTCCGTATAAACAGCATTTTCCGTTATGTAAGCCTGTCTTTGAATCGTTTCAAGCCCAAAAGGCAGATAAAAATCCTTTGTCAGCCGGAAAGCCTTATAGCTGCTCATCTCGTCATAATCCGTCATTTCCTTCTCAAAAAACCCCGGCATCTGAACCGTTTTCCCAAAAACATGCAGTATATAGCTTTTTGAAACATCATCGTCATAAATCTTTTTGACATAATGCCTGTCATAGCTTCTGTCAACCTTAAATGTGACGTCTAAAACAATATCCGCATCCGCCGCCGTAGGGACTGTTTTAAGCACTGTCCCATCGTCACTGTAAATATCAACACCGCCTCGCACAAGGATATCGCCTTTTTTAACAATATCTCCCTGCCGTACAGCAGCTGTACCGCTTCTTGTCATGATTTTCAAAACTGTACCGCTGTAGGGCGCTTTAATTTCTGTTTTACTATCCTCGTTTTTTTCACGTTCCGGCTGTCCCTCCTCAATATTAATTTTTAGCTTCGTCCCGACAAGCTGGGCGGATACCCACGAAATCCTCGGATATTTAAGCCGAAGGTTTTCCTCCACCGCCGACGGCACAATGTTTTTTTTCAGGCAGCCTGCACCGGCATTGATTTCCTTTAAATATGCCGACAGTACTTCATCTGTATAAAAAGAATTGCCGTTGACCTCAATCGCCCATACATATCGCGACAAAGAATAAACAATAAGACAGGCTGCGAAAAGACCGATTAAAAACGCCCGGTGCGCCGCCGCCTTTTTCACACACACCGGCAGCCCGTATTCTTCAAATATTTTTACTGTACCGCCGCAAATTGCTGCCGCCTCCGATAAGGCCGCCGCATATGGTGTCAGCACAAAGGCTTCCGTTTCTCCGTTATCACTGCCCCGGATTTCCCATAAATAAATACGGCGTGCCCTGCATATCATCAGCAGCCGCCCGCAATCAGCCCCTGATATATGGCAGCGCGTATACCCGACAAGCTGCTTTAATAACCTGTATATGACCGTCACCTCCCCAAAAGCTTCATCATACAAATCCACCTGTCACAAAAAATGTATTTGAGCAATATGACCCGACACAAGCAAATCATCTTCCGTAAAATAGACAAGACTTAAATTTTTTCCTTCAACACATATTTTCCACGTCTTTCCGGAAAGTTTTAAAGCCTCTGCACCATATGCCGTAATGACACCATAATTTTCTATATGAACCCACCGCCCGGCACGCATTGTCACCATAGGAAGCTGCCCCTCAGAAAACTTTTTATCTTCCTCCGCATAGCTGTGAAAAGGCATTAACCGCCTTTTGGGCTTTACAAAATCAGCTTTTTCTTTTTCACGTTTCTGCTTCTGATGATGTCCCATAAATTGCCGCCTATCACATAATTGTTATAGCTTATGTTTTTGCATAACAAAAAAGACATATTCTTATCAATTCACGATAAAAATATGTCTTTTGGTTCAATTATTCCATTGCAGCAGGCAATTATTTATATTTGCGCTTTCTAGCCGCTTCAGATTTCTTTTTACGTCTTACGCTTGGTTTTTCGTAATGCTCTCTCTTACGGATTTCCTGCTGGATACCGGCTTTCGCACAGTTTCTTTTGAATCTGCGTAAAGCACTATCTAAAGTTTCGTTTTCTTTAACGATTACATTTGACATAGCTCACACCTTACCTCCCTCCAGTTGCGTATTGTGCCTATACAACTGTCTGGGTATATTTTCATAGCACTATTAGAATTATAGCATATTTTTTTTATTCGTCAACTATTTTCAAGCGAAATTTTATATTTATAATCAGAATATGTGTAATTGCCCCCGGAAGATGCCAGTATTGAAGGAATTATTGTCTCATATGCCGCATGAATACGGGATGAAGCCCGCTTATCAAGTACACCCTCAAAGCTTTCCGGCACATCCTTTGCCTCGCAAACCGGAATGACTGTAATCGCATCCTCCGTCCAGTTTGTATATGTCGGTGTCACATGAATTTCCTTAATACGTACTTTGTCACCGAGCTTTCCAAAAACAACATCAAACAAGGCGCCGATATCTCGGTTTCCTGTGCCGCCCTTGTACTGCTGGGAAGACAAAAAGTTGCCCATAGAATAAATAATTACCCCATTGCGCACTGTATTGCCACTCTCAGTTACCGGATATATTTCCAACGGCTGCAGTGTATGCGGATGACTTCCGAAAACAACATCGGCGCCGGCTTCAATCAGCTTATGTGCTGCATTTTTTTGATAATCATCCGGCACCTCCGCATAATTTTCACCAAAATGCAGCATCACAACAACAGCCTCTGCGCCTTCTTTTCGCATCCCGGCAACGTCGCCGCACATGGCTGCAAGTTTTTCCTCTGAATAATCTGTGATGACATTCACAAGCCCCTGACTCGCCTCGTCAAGCGCCGGTGCCTTTGCCGTATAAGCCGCCACACCGATGTTTAAGCCGTTTTTCTTTACAATGGCATAGCCCCCATCTGAAGCCGTCTTTTTTGTCCCAACAACAGTAAGCCCCGCCGCAGAAGCTGTATCCAAAGTGCGCAAAAGCCCTTCCGTACCGCTGTCTGTGGCATGTTCATTGGCTGTGGACACAATATCAAAGCCGGCCTGTGCAATTGCCGTTGCCGCTTCATCCGGAGTATTGAAATTCATATCGCTGACATTGGCGCCGTACCCATAGAAGTTTTTATACTTGCCATTATCTTTTCCGGCAAAAGTTGTTTCAAGATTGCCGATGACTAAATCAGAGTTTTCCATATATTTTGAAATATAGGAAAAGCTTTTGGAAAAATCAAAAGTCTCTGATGTCTCGTCATAAGCACGCTCAAGCTGCCATTCAAAAAACATCAAATCGCCGGCACCGCTGACAACAATCTCCCGCTCAACGCCTGTATTGACATAGTCCGCAATAAGCTTCTCCATTGACGTTTTCTTAAAGTCCAGCCGCCCGCCGGCAATGCCCGGATTATCCACATAATAATCCCTAGCATTGCCCGCATAATGGAGGCAGGCAGCAAAAACAACAATAAACATAAACGCTGATAACAAAAAGCCCATGACCTTTTTGGTTACTTTCATTAAGCATTCCTTTCCGGTTAATTATCCGAGCTGCCCTTCCAGCACCTTTTTCGCTTCTTCTAAAGCAGCGTCAATGCCTGACGGATTCTTACCGCCGGCCTGTGCCATATTCGGACGTCCGCCACCGCCGCCGCCGACAAGCTTGGCAATGCCTTTAATAAGATTTCCCGCATGTGCCCCTGCTTTCATCGCAGAATCTGTAGCCATTGCAAGAAGACTTACCTTACCGTCATTTTCAGAAGCAAGTACAACAACACCGTCTCCAAGTTTTGTCTTTAACTGGTCGCCCAGATTCATCAGATTTGTCATATCAACGCCCTGCATCTTTGTGGCAAGCAGCTTCACGCCCTTAACCTCGACAACCTGTGACATCACATCGCCCATAGCTTCTTTAGCCATCTTATTTTTAAGCTTCTCATTTTCAGCCTGTAATGTCTTCATTTCCTCAAGCAGTGTCTCAATACGCTTTACAAGCTGTGCAGGCTCTGTCTTGGCTGCCTTTGAAGCCTCATTAAGTTCTTCCTCCATATGATTGTAAAACTCAAAAACACCTTTGGAAGTTAAAGCCTCGATACGGCGAACACCCGCAGCAACGCCTGCTTCGGATACAATTTTAAATACACTGATTTTGCCTGTGTTCGATACATGTGTACCGCCGCAAAGCTCTTTTGAAAAATCGCCCATAGAAACAACACGCACGTCATCACCGTATTTTTCGCCAAACAGTGCCATAGCGCCTGTCTTTTTAGCCTCCTCAATCGGCATCACCTTTGTGAGTACAGGAAGATTTTCTTCAATCTTTTCATTGACAATCGCTTCAACTTTATCGATTTCTTCCTTTGTCATCGGCGCAAAATGTGTAAAGTCAAAACGGAGTCTGTTTTCATCCACATTAGAACCTGCCTGCTGAGCATGACTGCCTAAAACTTCCTTTAATGCCTTCTGAAGAAGATGTGTCGCACTGTGGTTTTTAGCACTTGCACGGCGCTTTGTTGCATCAATTTTCAATTCAACGTTCTCATCATTTTTAAATACACCTTTAATCACTGTGCCCACATGACCGATTTTTCCGCCCTGAAGTTTAATAACATCCTTAACTTCAAACACACTGTCATTGCCGTAAATAAAGCCTGCGTCAGCCGCCTGACCACCGCTTGTCGCATAAAACGGTGTCTCCTCAACAAAAATTGTGCCGTCCTGACCGTCACTTAACGCAGGTACAATGTCCTCCTCTGTTGTGAGCACTGTAATCTTTGATGTATAGACCTCATTTTCATAGCCGACAAATTTACTTGTCACTGCCGGGTCAATCGACTGATACACTGTCACATCCGCACCCATATAGTTTGTTGTTTTTCTTGCGGCTCTTGCTTTTTCGCGCTGTTCATCCATTGCAGCCTTAAAGCCGTCCTTGTCAATCTCAATACCGTCATCCTCTAAGATTTCCTCTGTCAAATCCATAGGGAATCCATACGTATCATAAAGCTTAAAAGCATCCTCTCCTGAAAGAATTTTGCTCTCTGATGCCTTTAACGCTGCCTTCATCTCTGAAAGAATTGAAAGACCCTGGTCAATTGTTTTGTCAAACTTATCTTCTTCCTGTGTAATGACTTTAAAAATATAGTCCTTATGTTCTTCAAGCTCAGGATAACCATCCTTTGAAGTTTCAATAACTGTGCGGCTCAAATCGGAAAGGAACTTGCCCTTGATGCCAAGAAGACGTCCGTGACGTGCCGCACGGCGAAGCAGACGGCGAAGCACATAGCCGCGTCCTTCATTGGACGGCAATATTCCGTCAGATACCATAAAGGTCACAGAGCGGATATGGTCTGTGATAATACGGATAGAAACATCTGTCTGATTATTTTCTCTATAAGTCACACCTGCCAGCTGACACACTTCTTCTCTGAGCGCCTTGATTGTATCGACATCAAAAATCGAATCCACATCCTGAACAACAGAAGCAAGTCGCTCAAGACCCATACCTGTATCAATATTTTTGCTTGCCAGTGTCTCATAATGACCGTGAC
Organism: uncultured Lachnospiraceae bacterium; assembly: GCA_902489925.1. Classification (GTDB taxonomy): domain Bacteria; phylum Bacillota; class Clostridia; order Lachnospirales; family Lachnospiraceae; genus Scybalocola_A. The sequence goes on from CABUBX010000021.1 coordinate 18,874, forward strand.
CGTCATTTTCAAACTGTGTAAATACATTATTCCAGATTTCCATGTAACGGTCGCACTCACAGCCTACAGTACAGCCCGGTTTGCCGCAGCCGTACTTCTCGCCTCTGTCATAATAAATTTCTGAACATGGGCCGCAAGGACCTGCGCCGTGTTCCCAGAAATTGTCTTCCTTGCCGAATTTAAAAATGCGTTCTGCCGGAATACCAATCTCTTTATTCCAGATTTCAAAAGCTTCATCATCTTCAACGTAGACTGACGGATAAAGTCTGTCCGCTTCAAGACCGATAACCTCTGTAAGAAATTCCCAACTCCATGCAATCGCCTCATGTTTAAAATAATCACCGAAGGAGAAATTTCCAAGCATCTCAAAAAATGTTCCGTGTCTGTCCGTCTTACCGATATTTTCAATATCGCCTGTACGGATACACTTCTGACATGTTGTGACGCGATTTCTCGGCGGAATCTCCTGCTTTGTAAAATAAGGCTTTAACGGTGCCATACCGGAATTAATTAATAATAAGCTGTTATCATTATGCGGAATTAATGAAAAGCTTTTCATTGCCAAATGTCCCTTACTCTCGAAAAATTCAAGGAACATTCTTCTAAGCTCATTTAAGCCATATTGTTTTCTCATATTTATAAGCCTCCTGCGATTTTATTCATAACTTTATCTTTTCGTCTAAAATACAACCGTCTGTCAAAGTCCATCGGCAATGCACCAAAGCAAAAAGACCAGCATATGTACAGACATATGCTAGTCTATTATAGTTTCAAAACAAAACTTTGTCAATTAACAGCACCTGAAATTATGTGCTTTTCCTTAATTTTTAGCTTTTTTTGACTGTTTTGCCTTGCGTCCGAGCATATAACCGCCGGCAGCAACACCAATCAGCACAACAAACTTCACTGTGTAAGATGCAAATGCAGATATTAAAGCCATCTTAAAGCCCTCCTATTCCTAATCGCCTAATGTCTTGAGGCCATCTCATCCATGATTTCCTTCCATGTCACACCACGCTGTGCCATCAAAACCATGACATGATATAAAAAGTCTGTAATTTCATATTTAAGTTCATCAGAATCCGGATTCTTTGCGGCAATAACAATCTCTGTCGCTTCCTCGCCGACCTTCTTTAAAATCTTATCAATACCCTGTTCAAAAAGGTAATTTGTATATGAGCCTTCCTTTGGATGCTCTTTTCTGTCCATGATTGTCGCCATAACCTCCTCCAAAATTGTGAGGGGATTCGTCTCATCATACGCCTTTTTGACAAGCTCTGTATAAAAGCAGCTTCTGTTTCCTGTATGACATGCCGGTCCAACCTGAGATACCTTAGCGCGGATTGTATCCCTGTCGCAGTCAATATCGAGCGCCTTCACATACTGAAAATGCCCGCTCGTCTCACCCTTCTTCCAAAGGCACTGACGGCTTCTGCTGAAATAAGTCATACGTCCGCTTCGAAGCGTCTCTGTGTAGGCTTCTTCATTCATATAGGCAAGCATAAGCACCTCGTCTGTCTTATAATCCTGAACAATTACGGGAATCAAACCATCGCTGTTTAATGTAAACTTTTCAAACGGCACAGTGCTTTCAAAAACATTCACCTTCACACCCTTTGACAAAAGGAAGTCTTTTAAAGTCATCACATCCATGCCTGACGGAATCAGTCCGCCGTCAGCCACACCGGCCATCCGCGGCTGAACAACACTTTGACGGACAGCCTCCGCGCCGTCATAATTTTCAACCGCCATAATATCAAAATCATATAAATCCATCGCCAGTGAAAAATGCTTTAAAACACTTCTTTTAATAAACAAATATCTGATGCCAAGCTGTGACAGCACTCTGAAAACTTCTTCAGGCGCCTTGACCTCATCTTCGATATAAACTGCAACCTGCTCACCGAAACGGTCGGCAGCCTCCTTAATCAGACGAATATCTGTCTCCTGAGCATAGGAAAGTACAGCCTTTGCGGCGCCGGCATAAATCACCTTTTTTACGTGTTCAAAACGGGTATATGTTTCACCGACATACATCGGAATATCTGTTTTTGCCGAAATACTTTTCACAAGCTTGATAAGCTTTTCCTCCTGCTCACGGCACGGCTTATTCATATCTCTTATAAAAAGACCGTCCGCATGGCACTCATCCATATGAACAGCGGCACTTAAAGGGTCATAAATTTCCCAGCCAATTGTACCGTCATTGTCTAAGAGCATCATAGGGATAATCTGCTTTGTCTCCATATCCTGTGCTTCCTTCCTCTTGTCCGTCTGCCGGCAAAAGGCTACAGTGAACCTTTTGTCGATAAGACATCCTGTATTCTTTCATCTCTGCCAACTGCCATATCAAGTGCTTTGGCAAAGGCTTTAAATATACTCTCTATTATATGATGATTATTTGCACCTGACAAGACCTTTATGTGCAAATTCATACCGGTGCTGTAAGAAACCGCATAAAAAAACTCTTTAACCATCTCCGTATCAAAACCGCCAACTCTTTCGGCGCTGAATTTTGCATCAAACTCAAAATAAGGTCTGCCCGATAAATCAATTGCCGCAAGGGTTAATACCTCGTCCATCGGAAGAATGAAATAGCCGTAGCGCTTAATGCCCTTTTTATCCCCTAAAGCTTTTTTTATTGCTTCTCCGAGCACGATGCCCGTGTCCTCTATCGTATGGTGGCAATCCACATGCAAATCGCCTTTTGTATGCACCTCAAGGTCAAAAAAACCGTGGCGTGCAAAGCTGTCTAGCATATGGTCAAAAAAACCGATGCCCGTATCTGTGACTGCCCTGCCCGTACCGTCCAAATCCAATTTAAGACAAATGTCTGTCTCCTTTGTTTTTCTTGATATCTCACCGATTCTCATCACAATTCCTCCTCAAAGCGCACCTTAATTGAGTTGGCATGGGCTGTCAAGGATTCT
>CABUBX010000022.1 GCA_902489925.1 uncultured Lachnospiraceae bacterium
AAGTACAGATATTGTATTTCTGCATGATGGGAACATAGGGAGTCCATATAAAGGCGTTGAATACCGGACATGACGGTTCTTTAAGTACGGGGCATGCAAATTCTATAGAAGACATGCTCTCAAGAATTGAGACGATGGTTATGATGGGAACAGATATACCTATACAGGCGATTCGAAAGCAGATAGCATCTTCTGTTGATATTATCGTTCAGCTGGGACGTCTCAGGGATAAGAGCAGAAGGATTGTTGAAATTGCAGAGCTTGGTGGTGTTTGCGATGGGGAAATTATTATAAATTCCCTTTACAAATTTAAGGAGGATGAGGTCATGGAAAACGGTAAAGATGCCATGATGATTCGGGAAGAAGGAAATTATGAAGGTGGTGCAAAAAGGGTTTTGGGACGGCTTGTACCAACAGGCAATCATTTGATACATAAGCAAAAGCTTAAAGCAGCAGCACTGAGCATAGAGGAGTTTAAGGTGTGAAAGACAGATGTAAAAAAAGGTGTGCGGATTGTTTTTTCGGGGGAAGGTTTTATGCCGCGGCTATAGGAAAATATATTGTTTTGGATTTTATAATCGCTATCTTATTTTATAATTCGGCAACATTGTTTTTGTGGCTTATGCCGATGATGTTAGTTTACATAAGATATGAGAAGTGTGCATTTATCCAAAAGGAAAAAAGGGCGCATAAGCTGCAGTTTCGTGAGGCTATGACAGCGATGTACGGCATGATTGCATCAGGATATTCGCTGGAATCGGCAATCAAGGGCGTTCCGAAGGAATTAAGCCTTTGCTATGCACAAGAAAGCTGGATTATCAAAGCCTTTTTAAAGATGTCCGAGGCGTTGAAGATGAACATTCCGGCAGTAAAGTGTTTAGAGGGTTTTGCCTTTGAAAGTAATGATGATGATATTATGAGCTTTTATGAAATTATATGTATTGCCAAAAAGTACGGCGGCAGTATGACGGTCGTTATAAAGATGGCGATTGATAAGATTAGCCGGCGCATAGAGACGGAATATGAGATGATGACAATTATGGCCGGAAGAAAAAACGAATTTACAGTGATGGCACTTATTCCCGCGTGTATTATTTTGTACATGCGTGTAAGCTCACCTGATTTAATATCTGTACTTTATACGGCGGCAGCCGGACGTATGGTGATGACATTGTGTCTTGGGTTATATGCAGGGGCGGTATTTTGGGGACATATGATGATTAAAAAAACGATGGCAGAAATATAGGGAGGGGATGGCTTGATTTATGCAAATGTAATTAGCCTCGTATTTACAGTATCGGCCTTTATAGTTTTTAAAAACTATCGGAGGGAGAAGGTAAGGGCGCTGTGGCCAAAATGCAAATATGCCGGTTTAAACTTCGGATTTCCGCTTTTCATATGGGATAGGGCAAGCAGTATTTCTAATCATTTTTTAAAAAAAGAAGGAAAAAGATTACATATTAAAGCAAGGCTTGAAAAGCTTATGCCGCTTTGCACGATACAGGAGGCTGAGGAAAAGTTTTATGCCGATGTCATTCGAACATTTTTAGGCACATGGCTTCTTGTGCATATGCTGGCTGTGATTTTCGGTGTTTTGGCAGATGAAACTTCTGTGATGACAGAAAACAGGGCAGTGCTGCGGCCGTCGGCGGGGGAAGCGCCTTACACGGCAAAAATAGTTATGGAGAGTCCAATAACCGGAGAAAAGGAAATTGATATTGACGTAAGTCCAAAGCTGTATACCGATGAAGAAATGAGCAGAGCTTTTGCAAAAGCAAAAGACTATATTATGAAAAACGGACTGGGCGCCAATACAGATTGGATGAACATAAGAGAGAGGCTTAACTTTATAAAAACGATACCGGATACGGGGATTTCAGCAGAGTGGACTGTAGGGGATTATGAGCTGATTGACGATGACGGGAACATTATAAAATCAGAAATCAGACCGGAGGGAGAAAGTACATCAATCACAGTCAAACTTATCTATGAAGATGAGACAGAGGAAGTTGCGATTCCGGTGCGCCTTCTCCCTCCGATACAGACCGAGGAAGAAAAATTGCTGAGTGCTTTAGAGAAACAAATTCTTTATGAGGATAAGATGGGGCGAACGCAGGATGTCTTACTTTTGCCGGAGAATATTGATGGACAGCCATTAACATGGTTTATCCCCAAAGATAATACGGAGGCATTGGTGACAGGCATGGGGATTTTTATATCTGTGCTGTGCGCGGCAGCAAATGCAGGCAAAACAAAGACGGGGCTTAAAGAGAGGGAAAAACAGATGATTTTAGATTATCCCGATTTCGTATATAAGCTTGTGCTTTTAAATGGTGCGGGTATGGGACTTAAACCGTCGGTAGAAGCCATGCTTAAAGACGCAAAGCTTGCGGGAAAAGATAAGCGGTATGTATGGCAGGAGGTGCAGGCTGTATTAAGGGCAATGTCACAGGGTGTATCAGAAATTCAGGCCTACGAATTATTCGGACAAAGGTGTGCGCAGCTGCCCTATTTAAAGCTTAGCAGCCTTATGGTACAGAGCCTCAAAAAAGGGGTCGGGGGAATAAATAAAATGATGTCGGATGCGGCTGATGAAGCGGTCATGATGAAACGGGAAGCAGCCGTAAAAGCAGGGGAGGAGGTGGGAACAAAACTTTTAGTACCTATGGGCGTTTTATTGATGGTTGTGCTTATTATACTTGTTGTTCCGGCATTTATGACGATGGGATTTTAAAAAAGGAGGGTCTTTATGTGGAAAGATTTTTTAATCGATGAAGATGCGGTTGGTGTTGTGGAGATAATTTTAATATTGGTCGTATTAATAGGCCTTGTAATTATTTTCAAAAGTCAGTTGACGTCTCTTGTGCGCTCGATTTTTCAAAAAATTAAAAGTCAGTCTTCCTCTATATGATATGGCAAAAAGAGTAAGGACAGACGGATATGCTGATTGGAAATTTAAGGCGGACGGACAGCTCACGGTTTTTATGGCGCTGACAATTACGCTTATATTTTCAATAATATTGGCGGCTGCGGAGTCTGCGCGTATCCATGCAGTGAAAATTTTAGCTCAGACAGCGGCCGAGTTGTCCGTGGCATCTATATTAGCTGAATACAATATTCCGCTTTATGAAATGTATGGTATTTTTGCTGTTGACGGAAACAGAGAGGATTTGACCAGGGATATACTTTCCTATGCCAAAAAGAATGAAGGTGAGGGGCTTTTTAAATTTGAGGCAGAGCAGGTACATATCAGTGAGTTGACGGCACTTTTTGATATGGATTATAAACCGTTAGAGAAGGAAATTGTACAATATATGAAGCTTAGTGCCAAGGAGGTCATTGAAAAGCAGTTTACGAATGACAGCAATACAATACTTGATAAGGTACAAAAGGACAAGACAGCAATCGGAAAGGAAATTTTAGAAAAGGATGCTGCAGCAAAGGCAGAGGCAGAAGCTTTTGAGGAAAAAGAAACAGAAGAAACAGACGGCGGGGGAGACCGGGCGGACGTTAAGGACCCAAGGAAAAGCTTGGCAGATATTTTAAAAGACGGCATTTTGTCATGTGTACTTCCAAAACATATGTCAGTTTCTGAGTGCAGGCTTGAAGAAAAAGTCAATGCCTCCGAAAATCGAATGTGGTGTCCGCAGGTTACAAGCTTTGAGGATGCGGCAGCTGTTGCCGAATATCTCAATGAAATGAATATGGCGCCGAAAGCGGTGTCTAAAGCTGAGGAAGGGATTATTGCCGTAATTGTCAATGAATATATATTGAGGCATTTTAAGCAGGCAGCCGTAAAGACATCTGATTATGCCTGCGATGATTTTAAAACTCAGCTTCAATATGAAAACGAGTATATTATATGCGGACATGAGGCGGACAGGGACAATTTGTTGGATACAATTAACCGGGTAGTGCTTATAAGAACAGTTTTTAATATCGCCTACTTATTTACGGATGCCGTAAAAAAAGCTGAGATTCATGCTGTGGCGGCAGCGCTGACAACACCATTGCCGTTTTTAGAGTCGGTCGTTTATGTACTTATTATGGCTGCCTGGGGGTATGCGGAGGGTGTTGTGGATGCGAGAAATCTTATGGACAAGGGGACGGTGCCGCTGTTTAAAAACAGCACAAATTGGCAGCTGTCATTGTCTTCACTTGCCGATGGAAGGCTTGAAGGCAGCACATTTCAGGAAGGAGGACTTTCTTATGAGGATTATTTAAGAATATTGTTGACACTCACTGAGAGAAACAAAAAATATGAGCGCATGGAAAACCTTATACAGGCCAATATACGGCTTGTGGAAGGGTATGAAGGTTTTGATATACGGCGGTGTTATTATGGAATCACATGTTTATTTGAATATAGGGCGCCGTCGAGATTTAAAGCATTTTCAGAAAAAAATGGTGATTATACAATAAACTATCAATGGTCAGAATGTTATTAAGCTTACGTCTGGAGGTGAAAAAAGATGTCCTTTTCATCATATCTGCACACATTTCATTTTTCAAGAAATCAAGTATCTCTCCAGTTTTCTTCAATTTCTATAACAGTCCATGAATGTAAAAATAAATACAGGGGAAAAATCCATAAGTCCTGTGGGAAAAGGACATCTGTTTTTACCTTCAGACGTGAGGGAATATTGACGGTGGAAGCAGGCATATGCATCGCTCTATTTATGTTTGCGTCGTTGTCATTGATGTCACTTTTTCAAGTGACCGAAACGTATATGAAAAAACAGCATGCGATAACGCAGACGGCTAAGAAGCAGAGTGTCTTCGTTGAAAGCCGAGATGCGGTTGATATTGATATTTCCTATGGATATAAACCTTCATTTATGCTTATGTCAGGGATGAATATGCCGCTTCACCATAAAGTTTACATAAAGTGTTGGACGGGATATAAGCCTAAAGCATCGGGAACAGATGCGGGAGAGGACAAAAAGGTGTATTATGTGACGGATTATGAGTCTGTCTATCATACATCGAAGGAATGCAGCCACTTAAAATTGTCAATTCGTCTTGTTCATGAAAGTGCATTAAGCGGCACAGTCAATGGAAGCGGCGGATACTATACACCGTGTGAAAAATGCGGCAAATGTCAAAATATTTCGGGCAACTGCTATGTGACGGAGGAAGGCAGGCGTTATCATACTTCGCTGTCATGTTCGGGGCTTAAAAGGACGGTTTATCAAGTCACGGATGTTCAGGGCTTAAGCCCGTGCAGCCGCTGCGGTTAGTTTTTTGGGGGAAAGATGGGAGTACTTTATTTTTTTGGATTATCAGGTGTTGTGATTTTGGCATTGCAGGATATCAGATATAAAAAGGTGAATATACTTATTCCGGGTATTATCTGGGCGGCTTCACTGCCTATAAGATTTTTTGTGGGAGAAGCAGCAGACATGGCAGTCTGTTCGATTTTGGGTGCAATGTTTATTGCTTTGTCTTTTATAACAACAGGGATTGGGCGTGGTGATGGTTTTGTTATCGGAATGACAATGAATTGTTTGGGCTTTTCTAAGGGGATACAGGTGCTTTGCCTGAGCCTTATGCTTATGTGTATAGCCGCTCTTTGCCTGCTTGTAGTCAAAAAAGCGGGATTAAAAACAGCTTTGCCATATGTGCCGTGGCTTATGGCGGCTTATATTGCCGGGGGTATTTTGCTATGAAAGAAAGATTTTATATTGCGGGCAGTCTGACGGTTGAAGCTGCTTTTGTCGTGCCGGCGGTAATTTTTGTGTATATTTTTGTTATTTACAGTGCATTTTATATGCATGACTGCATACAGGCAGAAGGTTATGCGGAAATGATAGCCGACCACCTTATACAAAGTTGTCTTAAAAACATCGAGCCGGACAAGAAGACAGTTGATTATGAAAGTGAATGGCAGAGTATACTTACAGACCGATGGGACAGGAATTTAGATTTAAAAAAGAATCGTATTATACGAACCGGACAAGCAGAGCTTCAAAACAGAATGTTGGCAAGCAAGGTTGAATCTATAGAAATTGAGAGCGGATTTAATGGATTTATTCATGAGATGCAATGTACCGTAAGAATTAACGGGCAAATGTCATTTCCGATAGAGCTTTTTGGGCTGGGGGACATAAATTTTGAGGCTGAGAAGACAGGAAGGCTGATTGATGCTGTGAAGTATCTTTGGAAGTATCGTTAATGAATGAGGATAAGAAGGTGATTTTATGGAGGTGGGTTTTTATAAGGATGTTTACCATGAATACATGGTTATTGATAAAAATCCTGAAGATAAGGAAGGCGGATTTGAAGAACAGCTGCTTCACAACAAGGAAATTGCCGGACTTTTAAGAATGAAGATGGAGTATGTCAGTGGCTGTTGTAAGTATTATTATGATATTGGAAAAATGGAGTCGCTTGAAAATATCAAATCGGATAAAAGATTGGATTATGCAATTATCATATCTGTTTTTGAGAGAATACGGAAATTGATGGAGACGCTCAATGATTATCTTCTTATTCCTGACAATTTATGGCTTGACGCAGCGGGAATATATATAAAAAACGGAATGGAGGAAATTTATTTTACATATGTTCCTTCGTATAAAAAAGATTTTAAAGAGCAGCTAAAGGAATTATTGTCGTGGCTGATGAAAAGTATTGACCATTGTCAGAAGGATACAGTCATGTTTGTCTATGGGCTTTATAAGATGCTTTGTGAACAGAGCAATGCGATAGAGGTACTGTGCAAAATGGAATGTGTCAAAGAAACAAAGGATTTTATTAAAGTGTCAGAGTCTGAATCAGAGCGGCAAAAGAAGGTATATGAAGATGTTCAGGAAGACAATATTTTTACGCAGGAGAGTATTACTTTTGTGAGCAATGACCCTAAAGAAGATGAGGATAAAGAAAATCAGGAACAGTCAAAAGGTAGCCTTGTTTGGCTTTTGGTGGCAGCTGCGATGATTTTAGGGGGATTTTTGCTTAATCATACCGTCTGTGATGCGGTATTTAGTGTTTTTGGCGTTTATTTACAGGGATGGGTGATCCCACTAATATTTGTATTAGTAGCATGTGTGCCTGCGTTTTTCGGGGTCAAAGAAGTTGTTTTCAGTGTGCTTGCAGGCGTCAGGGAAAGAGAGGATAAAGAATTTTGGAAAGAAAGTCAGCGGCCGGATTACAGTTCACTTGTACATGATGAAACATCGGTGCTTAAAAGGGAGAATCCTTGTTCAGCCGGTGAAACATCACTCCTTGGAGGGGAAGTATCAAAAGATATGCTTGTTTTAAAACGGATGGATGAAAATAAATTCTGCCGGGATATTATTTATGTGACTTCTACGCCGTTTGTCATAGGAAAACAATACGGCAGCGTAGACTATCAGCTGGGTGATGATGTCATCAGCCGCCGGCATTTGGAGATTAAGAAAGAGGGCAGGCGGTATGAAGCGGTTGACCTGTCCTCTACAAATGGTACATGGTTAAATGGGAGTAAATTTAAGGCGGGTGTGACTTATGAGATAAAGCAGGGAGATATGCTCAAGATTGCGAATATTCCTTTTTCTGTGATTGTAAGGGGAAGGTAATAATAAAAGAAGTTCCTTCGTTTGGTTTTGAAAATAAGCGTATAGAACCGTGATGTGCTTCAATAATTTGTTTTGTAATCGGAAGACCAAGACCGGTACCGCCTTTTTTGTAAGTCGCAAAAGGTTCGAAAATTTGATTTTGCTTTGAATGTTCAATGCCGTGACCGTTATCACTGATGACAATCTGCATATACAGGGTATTAGAAAATGCAGTCATATGGATTGTATCACCGTCTTGTGTTGCCTCAAGACTATTTTTAATAAGGTTGATGAGGCATTGCTTGAGTTTGAGTGCATCACACATCATAGGGCTTAAAGTGTCGCGGATTGCAAGTTTTAAGGTTTTTCCTGATTTTTCAGCAATAGGGCGATAGCTTTCGTAAATATCTGTCAGAAGCTGAGTGATATCCGTTGACTTTAGCAAAAGCTGTGTGCTGCGGTTATAAGTGGAAATGGATGCGGTTAATTCGTTTAAATAGTCAATATCACTGATAAGCTGTATCCATAGATTATCTTTAGTCAGTGCAGGATGCTTTGTTGCAAGCAGCTGAGCTGTACTGTAAATCAATGTCAAAGGATTTCTGATTTCGTGAGAAATTCGTGACAAAGAAAATGAATCATTTAATCCCTTCGATAGTTCTGTTGTTTGGTTTAACATAAAAATCCCTCCTAGTTTGATAAAAAAGACAGCAAAGAAAAGCGTGTGTAAATTTTCTTTGTATCAGTTTATGATTGTGAACACAAAATCATAAATTAAATTTATCAAAAAAAGAGGGAAACTTCAAATATATTCGTATGTCAAATAAGGCGTAAATTCGACCTTTCCTACGGTCACATGACTAAAAGGAACGTAATGTACCACAGAAAAAAGGGAAATTTGTATTAAAGTGCTGAAGAAATAAGCTCGGCAACGGCAGAAAGCTCATCCGGGGTACTGCTTTTTGCGTCCCAGAGAATGTGCTGACCGTCATTTTCATATCTTGGAATTATATGCATATGGAAATGAAAAACAGTCTGTCCGGCGATTGCCTCATTATTTTGAACGATGTTTAGGCCGTCACAGTGGAGTGTTTCCTTCATTGCGCAGGCAATCTTTTTGGCGAGAACAAAAACCTTAGAAGCTGTTGCATTGTCCATCTCAAAAATATTTCTAAAGTGTTTTTTAGGGAGAATCAGGGCATGACCCTTTGTGGCAGGTCCTAAATCTAAAATGACACGAAAATCCTCATCTTCATAAATTGTTGATGATGGAATTTCTCCGGCTGCGATTTTACAAAAAATACAGTCATTCACGGATAATTACCTCCTTTGTGCGGCCGCCTCATCAATAAGGTCGGCAATGATTTTAATAGCGTCGTTTGCTTGGCTTTTTGACATAGCATCGATGTAGCTGCTGCGATTTTCATAAACAGTGTGTATGGCTTTTAAGAGACTTTCATCAGTGACTGCTTCTTCTTCAAGAAGATAGGAAAAGCCCTGTTTTTCAAAGGATTTTGCATTAAGTATCTGGTCGCCTCGGCTTGCTGCGGCAGAAAGCGGAATCAGGATGGCCGGCTTTTTCAGAGCGAGAAGTTCACATATTGCATTTGCGCCCGCGCGGGAAATGACGATATCCGATGCGGCAAATAAGTCCGGAAGCTCATCCTGAATGTATTCAAACTGTTTGTAGCCGGCACATTCGGATAATGCTTCGTCAAGATTGCCTTTTCCGCACAGGTGAACAATCTGCCATGTTTTTAAAAGCTGAGGAAGTAAGCCTCGCACCGCCTGGTTGATGGCTTTTGAGCCAAGACTTCCGCCGATGATTAAAAGTACGGGTTTATCACTTGAAAAGCCGCAGAAACGTAGTCCTTTTTCACGGCTGCCGCTAAAAAGCTCTTTGCGGATAGGTGAACCGGACAAAACAGCTTTGCCCTCCGGCAGGCAGGCAACAGTTTCGGGAAAGTTGCAGCATACCTTGGAGGCTGATTTTATGCACAGGCGGTTGGCAAGTCCGGGTGTCATATCGGATTCATGGATAATGGCGGGTACATGACACTGCTTGGCTGCTTTAACAACAGGGACAGTGACAAATCCGCCCTTTGAAAAAACAACGTCCGGCTGTATCTTTTTAATTATTTTTTTGGCATCGGAAAAACCCTTCAATACCCTGAATGGGTCAGTGAAGTTTTTCCAGTCAAAATAGCGTCTTAATTTTCCGGAAGATATCGGGTAATACGGGATTGAGAGTGCTTCAATTAATTTCTTTTCGATACCGTCTTTTGAACCGATATAGTGGATTTCATAGCCTCTTTCTTTTAAAATCGGCAGCAGGGCAATGTTTGGTGTAACATGTCCGGCAGTACCTCCGCCTGTAAGAACGATTTTTTTCATATGACTGCCTCCAATCAATCAGTTTTGCGCTTTATATTCCTTCAAAGCCTGTGCAAGCTGGTCAGGACATGATGTACCGCGGCCGCGGCAGTCCACACCTTCAAGCAGTGATATAATCTCATCTACAGGGCGGCCCACAACTAACTTTGCAAGCCCCTTCGTATTACCATCGCAACCGCCGATGAATCTGCAGCTTGTGATGATATCATTCTCCACGTCAAAATCTATAGCGGAAGAACAAGTTCCTCTATTCATATGTCTCATCATAAGTAATACCTCTTTTCAATAGTTTTATACTTTTATGTTTTTCGGGCATCCTTTGCCCGGATATCATATGTATGTTATTATAGCAAAAGTATATGATAATTGCCACCCATTCATGAAAAAAATGTACTCATTGGGATGAAAACATGGTAAGATATGCGTATATAAAAAATAACTTTTACAGTAAGCGAGGTATATAAAATGAAACGTATAGGAATTATCGGTGCTATGGAAATTGAAGTTGAAGAACTCAAAAAACGTATGGAAGTAAAAGCGGTGAATAAGATAGCCGGCATGGAGTTTTGTGAGGGACATTACGGTAACAATGAAGTGATTATTGTGCGCAGCGGTATCGGAAAGGTGAATGCGGCTATATGTACGCAGCTGCTTGCAGACCGGTACGGTGCAGAGATGGTAATTAATACAGGTATTGCGGGGGGACTTTATAAAGATATTAATATCGGGGATATTGTCATTGCGACAGAAGCGCTTCAGCACGATATGGATGCAACAGGCTTTGGGTATGCAAAAGGTGTGATTCCTCAGATGCCGACTTCTGTCTTTAAGGCAGACGATAACCTTAGAAAAAAAGCTGTGGAGATATGCCAAGATGTAAACAAGGATATTTCTGTATATGAGGGCCGTGTGCTCAGCGGGGATTGTTTTGTGTCGGACAATGAAAAGAAAAAAGAGTTGTGGGATTTATTTGAAGGCTACTGTACCGAGATGGAGGGGGCAGCCATTGCCCAGACTGCGTATTTGAATAAAATACCGTATCTTGTAATACGCGCGATATCAGATAAGGCAGACGGCAGTGCGGCCGGAGATTACAGTGCATTTGAAGCAAAGGCTGTCGAGCATACAGTCAATTTGATGGATGCGCTTTTAAAGGAGATTTAAAAAATACAGCACGATATATGGTATAAGCTGTCGAACAATAATAAGTGAATTTAAAAATGTCCCGTTGTATAATATTCCCAACAATCATTTGGAAGGAGAATTTTTATGAGGGAATGGATTATGGAACAGGGCATTGTATTTTATTTTTTCTGCTCTGTAGGAGTGCTTGGTGCTGTGGCTGCGGCGGCAGCAAACAGGATGTACAAAAGATTGATTAGGGAGGCCGATGCGATGGAAAAATCAGAGCATCGTCTGATTAAATACATAAAGCTAAAGTATTCAAGCTATTATACACTTGGTTTAAAGGCAAATGATGAGCAGTCGATGGTAAAACGCTACTTGTACAGATATAAGATGGGGCCGATGACACTTGTAACATGGAGTAAGCTGGGATTGGCAGCTTTAGGCGCCGTTGTTCTTGGATGCCTTGCTAATATCTTGTATAGGCTAAATATGGGCAGTGAGATGACTCAGATGTTTCCGACGGTTATTGCGGCTGCCTTTGTAGCTTTGGCGCTTGGTATGCAGTATAAGCTTTACGGATTTAAAGAAAAACAGGATGTTTTTTGTGCACAAATGGAGGACAACCTTCAAAACTTTCTGAAAAATAAAATAGAGTATGGGCATGTATTGGAAGAAAGAAAGGAAGCGTCAGGGTATAAGTATGATGCTGAAAATTCTGAGGAAGCCCCAGAGAATAGCTCGCAGCACCCGGGTGTGCAGGCGCACAGTCATCTGATAAGAAATACTGAGGATAAATCAAGAATTGAGGACAAGCCGGCAGAGTCATCGAAAAATAGAAAAACACGAAAACAAAGCGATAGCGAGAGCATATACGGAAAGGCTGCGGCCGCTCTTGCAGACGGCTTTGCCTCAGAGGAAATCGATGCAAGAGTTGTTGAGGATATTTTAAAAGAATTTTTAAATTAGTTGATAAAAGTGACAAAATCTGATATTATACTGAATGAAAATAATAATATTTAACAATTTACAAAGGTAGCGGAGGTGCACATCATGTCAGGCAAGGTAACATTTGATTATTCAAAAGCAACAGCCTTTATTAAAGACCATGAAGTTGCAAATATGAAAAAATTAGTTCTTGATGCTAAAGAAGAATTAGTGACAAGAACAGGTGCAGGAAATGATTTCTTAGGTTGGATTGACCTTCCTGTGGATTATGATAAAGAGGAGTTTGACAGAATAAAGAAGGCAGCGGAAAAAATCAGAAATGATTCTGATGTTTTGCTTGTTATCGGTATCGGTGGTTCTTATCTCGGTGCAAGAGCTGCAATCGAATTTTTAGGCCATAATTTCTTTAACATGGTTTCAAAAGAAATCAGAAAGGCACCGGAAATTTATTTTGTCGGAAATAATTTAAGCAGCACATATATTAAAGGTTTAATGGATGTTATCGGTGACAGAGATTTTTCAATCAATATGATTTCTAAGTCCGGTACAACAACAGAGCCTGCGGTTGCTTTCCGTGTATTCAAAGAGATGCTTGAAAAGAAGTACGGTAAAGAAGAAGCAGGAAGAAGAATTTACTGTACAACAGATAAAGCAAGAGGTGCACTTAAAAATCTTGCCAATGAGGAAGGCTATGAAAGCTTTGTTATCCCTGATGATGTCGGCGGACGTTTCTCTGTACTTACAGCAGTAGGTTTGCTTCCGATTGCAGTCAGCGGCGCTGATATTGATAAACTTATGGAAGGTGCGGCAGCTGCAAGAAAGCGCGCGCTTGAGAATGACTTTGAAGAAAATGATGCTCTTTTATATGCAGCTATGAGAAATATTTTACTCAGAAAAGGCAAATCCGTTGAAATTACAGCAAGTTATGAGCCATCATTACTTTATGTCGGCGAATGGTGGAAGCAGCTTTTCGGAGAGAGCGAAGGCAAAGACGGCAGAGGATTATTCCCTGCAAGTGTGACATTGACCGCAGATTTACATTCTATGGGTCAGTTCATTCAGGATGGCTCAAGAGTAATGTTTGAGACAGTGCTTGAAGTAGAGCATCCGACAGAGGATATTGTTCTTCAAAAAGAAGAAGTTGACCTTGATGGCCTTAACTATCTTGCCGGTAAGACTGTTGACTTTATTAATAAGAGTGCGATGAATGGTACAGCACTTGCACATACAGACGGTGATGTTCCAAATCTTAGATTTGTGATTCCGCAGCAGGATGCTTTCAGCCTTGGTGAATTATTCTACACATATGAGTTTGCATGCGGTGTCAGCGGTTATATTCTTGGAATTAATCCGTTTGACCAGCCGGGTGTGGAAAGCTACAAGAAAAACATGTTTGCACTTCTTGGCAAGCCGGGCTTTGAAGAATTGGCTCAGAAATTATCTGAAAGATTATAATTTACAGAAATATAAAGGTGTTTGCTGCAGGGGCATCTCTGTGGCAGATACCTTTTTGGCTTTTTGTATTCATATATGATGAAAGAAAATTTGTTCACATCAGTTCTTTTTGGTGCAATATCAGCTGTTATATGGTATATTATTAAAGTGCTAAAATAAACAGAAGATGAGGAGAAAAAGTTATGGAAAAAGAAAAGAAAAACGGTTCTCCATATGAGTTTGAAGGGAGACTGCCATTAAAGCAGGCGATTCCGCTAGGGCTTCAGCATGTGCTGGCAATGTTTGTCGGCAATCTTACACCCCTAATTGTGATTTGCGGCGCCTGTGGTATCGGGGCGACATCTGAATTTGCAGACGTATATGTAGGGCTCTTGCAAAATGCGATGCTGATTGCGGGTATTGTCACACTTGTACAGCTTTTCGCGATTGGTCCGTGTGGTGGTAAAGTACCTATTATTATGGGAACGAGCTCAGGCTTTATCGGTGTTTTCCAAAGTGTGGCAAATTCCATGGGACAAGGTCTTTTAACGTATGGTGCAATGATGGTTGCCTCTGTTATCGGAGGACTTTTTGAAGGCGTGCTTGGTTTTTGTCTAAAGCCGTTGAGAAGATTTTTCCCTGCTGTAGTTACAGGGACAGTTGTGCTGTCTATCGGACTTTCATTAATCAGTGTTGGTGTACAGTCGTTTGCGGGCGGAAACAAAGCTCAGGATTACGGCTCACTGGAAAATCTCATGATTGGTCTTGCCGTACTTATTATTATCATTGTTTTGAAGCACTTATGCAAAGGAATTGCCAGTTCTTCGGCAATTTTAATCGGTATTATTGTCGGTTATGTGATTTGTGTTGTGATGGGCATGATACTTCCGACAACAGCAATCAATGCAGAAGGTGTAGAGTATACAAAGGCTTGGGTATTAAATTGGGATAAGGTTGCAGAAGCAGATTGGTTTGCGATACCTAAACTGTTTCCTATTGGTTTGGAAAATTATGTGTTTGACTGGCGTGCGGTAGCACCGGTATTGATTATGTTTGTAGTGACAGCGGTAGAGACTGTCGGCGATATTTCAGGTGTTATGGAAGGCGGTATTGGCAGAGAGGCAACGGATAAAGAGCTTTCGGGCGGTATCGTCTGCGACGGTCTTGGCTCATCATTTGCCGCGGTTTTCGGTGTACTTCCGAATACCTCTTTTAGTCAAAATGTCGGGCTTGTGACGATGACAAAAATTGTCAATCGCTTTGCACTCTCATGTGGTGCGATTTTCCTTATTTTGTGCGGACTTTTTCCGAAGCTCGCCGCAATTATTTCTATTATGCCTCAGAGCGTGCTCGGCGGTGCGGCTGTTATGATGTTCTCATCCATTGTCGTCAGTGGTATTCAGCTGATTACAAAAGAGGCAATTACACCGAGAAAAATTACAATCGTATCGGTTGCCCTTGGTTTAGGTTATGGTCTTGGCGCCAATGCAACAGCCCTTCAGGGACTTCCTGAATTTTTACAGTTGATTTTCGGCGGTTCAGGCATTGTGCCTGCAGCGATTATGGCGATTATTTTAAATGTTGTTCTTCCGAAAGAAAAAACAGAGCAATAAAAAGCGTAAACCCGGATTCAAAAGAGTCCGGGTTTAATTATAGAAAAAATTCAGTTGAAAAATAATTTCCGACAATGTTCGGACATCAGGATTTGCACGCTGCCTCTGCAAAGCTTGTCGTTACCAAGTCTTCATATTCAACTCTGGCTGAAAGCTCACCTGCGTTTTCAAGAATATTTTGAAGCAGTTCAAAGGAATCCTTTGTCATAACGGTATCTTTTTTCCATGTATCCTGATTATAATAGCGCTCAATAATTGTTTTGAGTGTTGTATCATCGGTTTCTTTAAATTGAGGTTTAATAACCTTTGCAATTTCCTCAGGCGAATGTGAGTTTACATAATCCAATCCTTTTTGAATGGCGTTTGTGAATTTCTGTATTGTTTCTGTATTTTCATTGATATAGCTTTTTAGCGCCGAAAAGCATGTGTACGGGACATAACCGCTGTCTACGCCAAGAGAGGCGATGACATGACCTTTTCCGGACAATTCAAGGCTTGAAGCGAAAGGCTCAAATTCGACAGTGTAATCGCCTGTACCGCCGGCAAAGGCTTCGGCGGTCACACCAAAATCAATATTTTGGATAATTGTCAAATCTTTTTTTGTGTCAATATGATGTGTCTTTAAAATATATTCAAAAATCATTTGTGGCATCCCACCTGCTCTGCCGCCGAGCACAGTTTTTCCTTTTAAATCTTCCCATTCAAAAGCCTCCTCTGCGTTTCTGCTGACAAGGAAATTACCGGCTCTTTGTGTAAGCTGGGCGAAATTAACTGCATAGTCTGAAGCCCCCTGATTAAAAGTGTATACTGTTGATTCGGGACCCATAAAGCCGATATCCGCTTCCCCGGAAATGAGGGCAGTCATTACTTTATCGGCGCCGCCGGAATTAACAAGCGTTAAATCAATGCCTTCTTCTTCAAAATAGCCATTTTCGATGGCGGCGTACATCGGTGCATAAAAAATAGAATGGGCAACCTCGCTTAAAGTAACAGGTGTCAGCGGACCTTCCTGATTTTTTCCGCAGCCGAAAAGCAATGTTATGCCTGCGGCGGCTATGAGTATCGGTGCGATTATTTTCTTTTTCATCTGAAAACCTCCAAAGGGGATTGATTTATTCTATGCGAAGGAGAAGAAAAGGTGTATGCGATAGAAAAGGATTGAATCATAAAAGGGGGATTGGTATAATATTTTTATATGATGATTGGACAACGTGCATTGACAGGGGGGGTTTTTTGAAGATTAATTATTTGCGTATTATAAACTTTAAGTCAATACGTGATATGGAGATAGAGGATATTGAAGATGCACTCATTTTGGTCGGCAAGAATAATACGGGCAAGACAGTCGTGATGGATGCGGTGCGGCTCGCGGCGCAGCCGGAGGCACAGATTGACGTGGCATGGTTTAATGAGCCGGGGCGTCATATAAAAATCATTGTTGAGCTGGGGCTTACGATGGAAGACTTAGCCATGTTTTATGAAATGGGGATTGTGAGCCGATATAAAAATAAAAAAGCATGGGAAAAAGAGTTTTTCGGGCGTTTGCCGTCTTTAGACAAAAAGACAATGTCACTTCGGTTTACATGGATGGCATCATCGGACGGAAAGGTGCGATATGACGATGGCTTTAAAAATAATAACCGCTATATTCCGATGATTTTTCCAAAGGTTTATATGCTTGACAGTCAGCGCAATGTATCAGAGCTTGAACGCGATATTTTAATGTATCAGGAAGAAAAAGTCCTTGGCGCAGTGAGGGAAAACAGGTGTATTTTTGATAAGGCAAAAACATGTAACCAATGCTTTAATTGTATGGGCGTCATTGGAAAGAAGAATCCTTTGGCACTGAATGTGCTTGAGACGACAAGACTTTTGGAGTATCAGATGATTCATTTGAATATGCATGATTTTACGGAGAAGGTGAATCGGTATTTCGTGAGAAATGGCGGATATTCTGAAGAAATACGGTATCAGATGGATTTTGACATTGATGAGATGCTAAAAATTGAAAGCAGCGCTTATCACAGAGAACGGCAGCTTGACATGCCGGTGAAAAAACTGAGCAAAGGCATGAGAAGCATTTATATGCTTTCTCTCTTAGAGGCTTATATTGATGAACAGCAGAAGCTGCCGTGCATTATTATGATGGAGGAACCGGAAATTTTTCTTCACCCTGAGCTTCAAAAGACCGCAGGGGAGATTTTATACCGTCTGTCACGGAAAAATCAGGTAATTTTCTCAACACATTCTCCGAATGTAATTTTTAATTTTACTTCCGGTCAAATCCGTCAGATTGTACTCGATGGCGATTATTATTCGACGGTGAGAGCACACACAAATATTGATGAAATACTGGATGATTTAGGTTATTCGGCAGCAGATTTGATGAATGTTGATTTTGTTTTTATTGTAGAGGGAAAGCAGGATAAGAGCCGACTGCCGCTTTTACTTGATAAGTATTATTCTGAAATTACAGATAAGGACGGGAAGCTTTTGCGCGTGTCTATTATTACGACAAATAGCTGTACCAATATTAAGACTTACGCAAATTTAAAATATATGAATCAGATTTATTTTAAAGAACGCTTTATGATGCTTCGCGACAGCGACGGCAAGGATAGGGATGAGCTGTGTCGTCAATTATGCCGTTACTATGACAGCAGCAATCTTTTGGATGCGGACAGATTGCCGAGGGTGCGCCCGGAGAATGTTTTCGTCTTAAAATATTATTCATTTGAAAATTACTTTTTGAATCCCGAAATTATGGCAAGGCTTGGCATTATCGAGACACCGGAGGCATTTTATACGATTCTTTTTGAAAAATGGGAGGAGTATCTGCACCGTCTAAGCTGCGGAAGACATTTTACAGAAGTTGCGGGAGAGGTTATCAAATCGCCCGAGGACTTGAAAAATCATATAGAAACGTTTAAAATCTATATGAGGGGTCATAATTTGTTTGACATATTTTATGGACGTTATAAGAAAAATGAAACTGAGATTTTAAAACGGTACATTGAACTGGCACCGAGGGAAGATTTTGAGGATATCCTCAGTGCTATTGACAGATTTATCTATTTTAAAAGCAGAAAGAAAGGGGAATGACTTATGGATAAGAATATCAAAATGATTTCTGCGAAGCTGGCGCTGCCGTATATCAAGGATAATATGATTGTAGGTTTAGGCGGCGGTACTACGATGGGTTACGTTGTCAACTTTCTTGAGAAAAAGCTGTCTTTTGTCACACCGATTGTGCTGGAGTGTATTCCGTC
This sequence comes from uncultured Lachnospiraceae bacterium, assembly GCA_902489925.1. Classification (GTDB taxonomy): domain Bacteria; phylum Bacillota; class Clostridia; order Lachnospirales; family Lachnospiraceae; genus Scybalocola_A. The sequence goes on from CABUBX010000022.1 coordinate 18,322, forward strand.
ATCAAGGCGTTATGTTGAGATGGAGGTTCAAAAGCTGGGCGGAAAGGCAGCACCGAGAACATCTTACGCGAAGGACGGATTTACGCTGAGCGACCATGGAAATCTGTTGATGGATGCTGAGTTTGATGAGGTGGAAGATATCCCTCTTTTAAATAAGAAGCTTAAAGATATTTGCGGTGTTGTGGAAACCTCTTTGTTTACGGACGAGGTTACAAAGGTACTTGTCGCTTCAAACGAGGGCTACAAGGTGATGAAGCGCTGTTGATATTAAAGGAGAGAATATGGAAATTTTATTAGATATGCATACACATACGCTGGCGAGCGGTCATGCCTACAGTACGATTGCGGAGGTTGCGGCGGCAGCGGCCGGGCAGGGGCTGTGTGCGGTTGGCATTACAGAGCATGCGCCGAAGATGCCGGGTACGTGTCATCAGTTTTATTTTCAGAATTTAAAGGTTATTCCGAGGATGATGAATGGCATCTATGTGCTTTTTGGCGCCGAGCTTAATATTATAGATTATGAGGGCCATGTTGATTTGCCTGAGGAAACCCTTGCCGGTCTTGATGTGACGATTGCCAGTATGCATCCGCCGTGTCTGCCTTTTGGAAGTATTGATTCAAATACAAATGCCGTGATTAAAGCCATGGAAAACCCGTATATTGACATTATCGGACATCCCGATGACGGGAGATATCCGTTGGATTATGAGCGTGTTGTCAAGGCGGCAAAGGCTACAAAGACACTTCTTGAGATTAATAACAGCTCGTTGAAGCCTTCCGGTTTTCGTTTAAACACAAAGGAAAATGACGTGAAGATGCTCAAACTGTGCAAGCAATACAGGGTGCCTGTGATTTTAGACAGTGATGCCCATTTTGCCGACGATGTCGGCCGGATGTCTTATGCCCTTCAGGTGGTGAGGAAAGTGGATTTTCCTAAGCATCTGATTGCCAATGTGCGGACAAAGCTGTTTTTCGACTGTCTTGCGGCAAAGAAAAATCAGTCGGGAATTTTAAATAATTTCCTTGACACACGGGAATAGACGTGCTATCATATAGAAGTTGTATAGCGAATATACATGTATCAGACAAGAAAGCAGAGGCTCACCTCTCACCTCAGCATCCATCGATGACTCGGGTTTATATTTAGGTAATTGATGCGTTGGCATAGACTTAAATGGTGAGTAGTTTTCTGCTCACCATTATTTTTTTGGACATATGGAGGTGTCAATTATTAGCGATTTAATGATTAACGAGCAAATCAGAGACAGAGAAGTCCGTGTTATAGGCGAAGATGGCGAACAGCTGGGAATTATGTCCGCTAAAGATGCTATGAAGCTTGCAAGAGAAGCCAATCTTGACTTAGTAAAGATTGCACCGACAGCAAAACCGCCGGTATGCAAGATTATCGACTACGGTAAATTCCGTTACGAGCAGGCCAGAAAAGAGAAAGAAGCCAAGAAAAAGCAGAAAGTCATCGATGTAAAAGAGATTCGATTTTCACCGAATATTGACGTGAACGATTTGAATACAAAGGCTAATCAGGCACGCAAGTTCATAAAGAACGGAGACAAGGTTAAAGTTTCAGTGCGTTTCCGAGGCAGAGAGCTGGCACACACAGACTCCGGTAAAGTGATTCTCAATAATTTTGCGGAAAAGTTATCGGATGTTGCAGTAATTGACAAACCTGCAAAATTAGAAGGCAAGAGCATGGTTATGTTTTTGTCAGAAAAGCGTAATTAATGCAATTTCAATATTAAGGAGGACAATACGATGCCAAAAATTAAAACAAGCAGAGCTGCTGCAAAGCGTTTCAAAAAGACAGGTACTGGTAAATTAAAAAGAATGAAAGCTTACAAGAGCCATATCTTGACAAAGAAGACAACAAAGAGAAAAAGAAATTTAAGAAAAGCAGCAATGACTGATGTAACTAATGTTAAGAATATGAAGAAAATTTTACCATACTTATAATTTGGAAACGGAGGACAGAGACTAATGGCAAGAGTTAAAGGCGCATTAAATGCGAAGAAAAGACATAATAAAGTATTAAAACTGGCTAAAGGCTACAGAGGTGCTCGTTCTAAACAGTACAGAGTAGCAAAACAGTCTGTAATGAGAGCATTAACAAGCTCATACGCAGGCCGTAAAGAGAGAAAGCGTCAGTTCAGACGTTTATGGATTGCACGTATCAACGCTGCAGCTCGTATGAATGATTTATCATACAGCAAGTTAATGCATGGCTTAAAGCTTGCAGGCATCGAAGTGAACAGAAAGATGTTATCTGAGATGGCTATCAGTGACCCAGCCGGCTTTACAGCACTTTGCGAAACAGCAAAAGCTAAATTAGCTTAATTAAATAGCGGATGTGAAAAGGTTTCTGAGCTTTCAGAAGCCTTTTTAATTTGTTTTATAGGAAAGTTCGATTTTTATCGAAAAAATGCCTGTATAAAGAAAGGTGCGAGAAGAAAATGAATATAAATTTGCTGTCTGCTGATTTTAAAATCCGTAAATTGGATAAAAATGATGTCGATATTATATATAACTTAAGCAGCAAGAATAAAATATTTTATCAATATCATCCACCATTCGTTACTAAAGAAAGTATCGAAGAAGACATTGAAGCATTACCGCCTAATAAGAGTGTTAAAGATAAATATTATATGGGCTTCTTTGATAACGAAATTCTTGTAGCAGTTATGGATTTAATTTTATCTTATCCGGTAGAAGATACTGCATTTATTGGATTATTTATAATGAATGTAGAATATCAAAATAAAGGAATTGGTTCAAATATTATTGACGATGTTTGCAACCGTTTGAAAAAAATTGGTTTTAGTAAAATTCGAATTGGTGTTGATAAAGGTAATCCGCAAAGCAATAATTTTTGGATAAAGAATAGTTTTCACATTATTTCAGAAAACAAGTATATTATTATGGAAAGGGAATTATGAATTGCCGGTTTAGGTGTGGCAGTATAGATTAGCATTGCGGTAGTGGAGGATAAATCGTTTTCACAGTGCTTTTCGATGATATACAGGAAGGTGTTTGAGAGTAATATTAGCTTTTGGTTTATATTTGTTTGAAAAAATTATCAAAATCTCTTGACAAATATCATATTTTCGTGTAATATATCCTAAGTCGGCATGACCTTTCGGGGTGTGGCTCAGCTTGGCTAGAGCGCCTGATTTGGGATCAGGAGGTCGCAGG
>CABUBX010000023.1 GCA_902489925.1 uncultured Lachnospiraceae bacterium
TCCATGGTCGGCTATAAGAACAATAAATACCTGTATTTTGGCCGTGTTTCGGCAATTACAGATGATATCGCAAATTTTGTGCCTGCAAGAATTGCGGGATTATTAATGATTGCTGCGGCCTTTTTGACAGGCTATGATGCAAAAGGCGCGGCAAAAGTATTTTTTAGGGACAGGAAGAAGCATCTGAGCCCAAACAGTGCGCAGACAGAAAGTACCTGTGCAGGGGCATTGGGGCTGATGCTTGGAGGTACCCATAATTATTTCGGCAAAGCGGTTGTAAAACCGACGATTGGTGACAACCGTCACAAGCCTGTGCCGGAACATATTTTAAATACCCATGTACTTATGTATATGACAGCAATTTTATGTTTGTTTATTCTAAACATACTTTGCTTTGTCATAAATGGCATATTATATTAATGTGCTAGAGTAACTATTTACAGGGTCATAAGACTCGGATACGGGTGTGCGCGCTGCGCATTAAAAGGAAAGCGGGTGAAAATCCCGCACAGTCCCGCTGCTGTAACGGTGGATTCGGCAGTCTCATACCATTGGCGAAAGCTGAGAAGGGAGCTGCGGTGACCGAAGTCAGAAAGCCTGCCTGTATCTAAAGTGCCGGAATATTTTCATATACCGGCATGCCATTGGCTTCCTACGAAGGATAGGAAAAGGAGGAAATTGTATGAATTTCAAAAAAAAGGCAGGGTACATCCCTGTACTTGCGGCAGTGCTCGCCCTTGCAGTGGCGCCGACTGCCAATGCCATGCATATCATGGAAGGTTTTTTGTCACCGACGTATTGTATCGCATGGGGCGTCATTTCTATTCCGTTCATAGTTTTGGGGATTCGCTCGATTAAGCGTATCATCGAAAAGGACAGAAAGACAATAATGCTCATTGCGATGTGTGCAGCCTACGCTTTTGTGCTGTCAGCGCTCAAGATTCCGTCAGTGACAGGAAGCTGTTCACATCCGACAGGTGTAGGCCTTGGGGCAATCTTTTTCGGCCCGCTGGCAACATCTGTTTTTGGCTTTATTGTACTTTTATTTCAGGCGATTTTGCTTGGACACGGCGGCGTGACAACATTGGGCGCCAATGTATTTTCCATGGCAATTGTCGGCCCGTTTGTATCCTACGGGATTTATAAGCTTGTTAAAAAACTTGGCGGCAACCAGTATGTCGGTGTTTTTTTGGCGGCAGCTTTGGGCGATTTGGTAACTTACTGCGTGACTTCCATTGAGCTTGGTATAGCATATCCGGCGCCGGAAGGCGGCATTTTAACGGCAATTGGGGAGTTTTTAGGTATTTTTGCCGTGACTCAGATTCCGTTGGCGATTGCAGAAGGTATTGTGACCGTCCTTGTATTTAACTTAATTGCAAAATACGGACGCGAGGAAGCAAAGAGTCTCGATGTGTTTTACAGTAAGGGCTGAGAGGAGGGCGCACTATGAAGAAAAGTACAATTGCAGTTTTATTGGTTGTTTTAGTTTTGATTGTTGCGGTTCCGATGATTACGCTCGGAAGAAGCGCTGAATTTGGCGGCGCTGACGGGCAGGCAGAGGAATTGATTACGGAAATGAATCCTGATTATGAACCGTGGTTTACACCACTGATGGAGAGAATTTTCCCGGAGGGACTTCCGGGTGAGCTTGAAAGCTTATTCTTCTGTCTGCAGGCAGCCTTAGGTTCCGGTGTCATCTGTTACAGTATCGGCTATATGGTGGCACGTTCAAAATTTAAGAAGGAAGATGTCACCTAAATGAGTTCTATTGATAAATATGCGTATTTGTCAAAACTTAATCATGTGAGCCCGGCACTGAAGTGTTTTGCGGCAGTATTTTCCATGACCGTATGCCTTGGATTTGACCATTGGATTTTTTCAGTCCTTATATGGCTTTGTATGAGTTTCATGACGGTCTATAAAGGCGGGCTTTCGGCCCGCCGCTACGGAAAGCTGCTTTGTATACCGCTGACATTTTTAATTATAGGAGTTTTGACAATTATTATAAATATAACAAGCCAACCGTCTGATTTTGTGTCTGTGCCGGTATTTTCCAAATATTTGTCCATAAGCAGGCAGGGGCTGTTTGAGGGAATGTCCATTGTTTTAAAGGCATTTGCTTCAGTCTCCTGTCTCTATTTTTTATCACTGTCCACCCCGATTTTTGAGATTGTGGGTGTCATCAATCGGCTGCACTGTCCGAAGATTATGACAGAGCTGATGCTTTTAATTTACCGTTTTATCTTTATTTTAACCGATACGGCACATCTGATGATGATTTCGGCAGATTCCAGACTCGGTTATATGACAAAGAAAAACTGGCTTCATACGACAGGTCTTATTGCAGGCAGTTTGTTTTTAAAGGCTTTTAAAAAGTCATCGGATATGTATAACGCCATGGAAGCAAGATGCTATGACGGCACGCTTGATTTTCTTTCGCGGGAGAAGAAGATGACAAAAAAGCAGTATGGGATAATCATACTTTATGCGGCGATAGTTTTGACGACAGGGATTATTTTAAAGATAAAAGGATAAAATGATGAGAGAATTAATGAAAATCGAAAAGGTTGATTTTTCCTATCCGGATGGGAAGCAGGCTCTGACGGATATTAACCTTACAATTTACGGCGGTGAAAAGCTGGCGGTTATGGGCGCCAACGGTGCCGGAAAGTCAACACTTTTTTTAAATATGAACGGTATTTTGCGTCCTTCGGCAGGGAAAATCTATTTTGACGGGACGCCGGTTGCTTATGACCGTAAAGGGTTAATCCGGCTTAGAAAAAAGGTTGGTATTGTATTTCAGGACCCGGATAATCAGATATTTGCTTCAACAGTGCTTGGAGAGATTTCTTTTGGGCTTTTGAATTTGGGGCTTTCAAAGGCGGAGGTGCTTAAAAAAGTTGAACAGACAGCGGCTTATCTGAATATTTCCGATTTGCTTGATAAGCCGCCGCATTACTTGAGCGGCGGGCAAAAAAAGCTTGTCAGCATCGCAGATGTTCTTGTGATGGAACCGGACATCATTATTTTTGATGAGCCGACAGCGGCATTAGACCCGCAAAATACAAAGAAGTTTGAAGCGATTTTAAGTAGTATGACAAGTCAGGGGAAAACGGTGATTTTGTCCAGCCATGATGTTGATTTTGCCTGTGAGTGGGCAGATAGGGTTGCGGTTTTTTCAGGCAGCCGCATGGAGGCCTGTGATGTACCTGAGAAGATATTTGACGATGCGTGCCTCCTGAAAAAAGCAAGTCTTAAAAAACCAGCGGTGATGATGCTTTTTGAAAAGTTAAAGGCGCGCGGATTATTTGATGAGAAAGTAAGATGCCCGAAAAGCTTGGCAGATTTGGGCAAAATGATAGATAGGGATGGGATTTGATATGCTGCATGGCGGAGATATATATGGAACTGGCGAAAAGCTTGGCATTGCCTGTGATGAAGTGATTGATTTTTCAGCGAATATAAGTCCTTTGGGTATGCCCTCGGCGGTGCGGCAGGCGGTTATTGATGAATTGGATGCAGCCGAGCATTATCCGGATGTTTATCACCGAAGACTTCAAAGAGCTATCGGTGAGAAGATCTCAAAATTATCTGTGACGCCGGATATGATATTATGCGGAAGCGGTGCGGCAGATATTATTTACAGATTTGTATATGCGCTAAAACCAAGGCGGGCGCTAGTCATTCATCCGACATTTGTAGAGTATGAGGCGGCCATGGCCTGTGTCGGCACGGAGATTGTAAGTTACCGTTTAAATCATGAGAATTTTTCGATTAGAGAAGATATTCTGAATGTCATGACAGAGGGGATAGATGTTGTTTTTGTCTGCAATCCCAATAATCCGACAGGGGTGCTTACAACCCGGGGTCTGCTTCTTAAAATGGCCCGTCGGGCAAAGGCAATCGGCGCCCGTATGGTTGTGGATGAGTGTTTTTTGGATTTTGTCAGCGACAGTGAAGCGTATACAATGCTGCCGTATCTGAAAGATTTCGAAAATGTCCTTGTGCTACGTTCGTTTACAAAGATGTTTGCGATGCCGGGTTTAAGACTTGGCTACGGCGTATGCTCAGATACGGATTTTCTAAAGAAAACAGCACAATTCGGACAATCTTGGTCTGTGAGTACAACCGCAGAAGCCGCAGGGCTTTCGGCACTTAAAGAAAACGATTATGAAAAGGCAGTCATTGCCTATGTTGATAAGGAGAGGACATGGCTTTACGGACAGCTTGAACGTCTTGGTATCAGCTATATAAAAAGCTGTGCCAATTATATATTAATTCATGTACCGATGGTCGGTAACCTTTATGACAAGCTGCTTAAACACAAGATTATGATACGGCAGTGTAAAAATTATGTCAACTTGGATGAAAGCTACTATAGAATTGCTGTCAATGACCATGATAAGAATGAGAGGCTCATTTCGGCATTGGAAAAAATAATCAAAGGAGATTTGGTATGAAACTGATTTCATGGAATGTCAACGGACTGCGAGCAGTGATGGGCAAAGGCTTTGCAGATATTTTTAAGAATTTTGATGCAGATGTTGTCTGCCTTCAGGAAACAAAGCTTCAGGCGGGGCAAATCGATATTGATTTTGAGGGTTACGAGCAATTTTGGAATTATGCCGAGAAAAAAGGCTATTCGGGAACAGCGGTATTTACAAGAATACCGCCGCTGAAGGTGACTTACGGTCTTGGCATCGAGGCTCATGATAAAGAAGGGCGTGTAATTACGCTTGAATTTGAGGACTTTTATCTTGTGAATGTTTACACACCAAATTCAAAGGACGGCCTTGCGCGAATTGATTACCGCATGGTGTGGGAGGATGATTTCCACGCGTACTTAAAGGGCTTAGAAGCCGAAAAGCCGGTTGTTGTCTGTGGTGATTTGAATGTAGCCAATGAAGAAATTGATTTGAAAAATCCTAAGACAAATCGTAAAAATGCAGGATTTTCAGATAGGGAAAGAGAAAAAATAAAGGCGCTCTTGGCAGATGGCTTTGTGGATACTTTCAGATATTTTTATCCGGATAAGGAAGGCGCTTATTCGTGGTGGTCTTACAGATTTAATGCGCGAAATAATAATGCCGGATGGCGCATAGATTATTTTATTGTATCGGAGAGCTTAAAACCCCGTCTTAGAAGTGCCGGGATTTTAAATGAAATTTATGGCTCAGACCATTGCCCGGTGCTGCTTGAAATGGATGACTGACAGAATGGAGGCGACAGTATGGCTGCAAAGGCGATTATGATTCAGGGAACGATGTCTAATTCGGGAAAAAGCTTTATTACAGCCGGTTTGTGCAGGGTGTTTAAACAGGACGGCTACAAGGTGGCACCGTTTAAATCTCAGAATATGGCGCTTAATTCATATATTACAAAGGACAGGCTTGAAATCGGACGGGCGCAGGCGATGCAGGCGGAGGCTGCCGGAATTGAGCCTTCGGTCGAGATGAATCCGATTCTTTTAAAGCCGACAAGCAATGTAGGTTCGCAGGTGATTGTAAACGGCGAGGTCTACGGGAATATGAAGGCAATGGACTATTATAAATGTAAGCAGCAGCTTATTCCCGAGGTGATGAAGGCTTATCATAAGCTTGAAAAAGAAAATGATATTATTGTCATTGAGGGGGCGGGAAGTCCCGCAGAGATTAATCTGAGAGATAACGATATCGTCAATATGGGACTTGCAAAGCTCGTAAAAGCACCGGTGCTGCTGGCTGGGGATATTGACAGGGGCGGTGTGTTTGCGTCGCTTTACGGCACAATAAAGCTGCTTGAGGAAGACGAACAGGCAATGATTAAAGGATTGATTATCAATAAGTTCAGAGGTGATGTAAATATCCTTGAGCCGGGGCTTCGCATGATTGAAGAAAAAACAAATGTTCCGGTTGTCGGCGTCGTGCCGATGCGCTATATTGATATTGATGATGAGGACAGCCTTTCAGAGCGGCTTTGCCATGAGAAGGCGGATGCCTTGATTGATATTGCGGTGATTTATGTACCGCATATTTCCAATTTTACGGATTTTTATGCCTTTGAGCGCATGCCGGGGGTTTCGCTCAGGTATGTCCGCCGTGCATCAGACCTCGGACAGCCGGATATGATTATTTTGCCGGGAACAAAAAATACAATGGATGATTTGATGTGGCTTCGTGAATCCGGACTTGAGGCGCTTATTTTGAGAGCTAATGAAAATAAGACGCCGATTATCGGTATATGCGGCGGTTTTCAGTTGCTTGGTGAACAGCTTATTGATTCGGAGGGGGTTGAACGCGGCGGTCAGATGCGGGGCATGGGGCTTTTAAATACAAAAACCGTGTTTGTAGGAGAGAAGACGAGAACGCAAATCCGTGGAAAAGTCACTGAGGGCTTCGGCGATTTTGAAAAGCTTCGCGGCATGGACGTATCGGGCTATGAGATTCATATGGGATTGACAGAAAATCTCGGTGGCTGCCGTCCTTGTATTGTCCTTGAGGATGGCCGGACAGATGCCCTGCTTAGTGGTGACGGCACAGTGTTTGGTTCATATCTTCACGGTATTTTTGATTCTGACGGTGTTACCGAGGCTGTTATTACAAAGCTGTGTGAGAAAAAGGGCATTACTTTGGAAACAGCAGCTTTTGATTTAAAAGCTTACAAAGAAGAACAATATAACCTGCTGGCGGATTTGATTCGTTCATCACTCGACATGGAAAAGGTTTATGATATTTTAAATAAAGGTATTTAAGGAGGTATTTTTATGAAAAAGGGTTTAATTCATATTTATCACGGAGACGGCAAAGGAAAAACAACATGCGGTATGGGACTTTGTGTGCGTGCAGCCGGCGCCGGAAATAAAGTTTTAATTTATCAATTTTTAAAGAACAGTAAATCCAGCGAGCGCAATATTCTTGAAAATATTCCGAATATTACACTGATGGAAGGCAAGGAGGATGCCAAGTTTACCTTTAATATGACCGATGAAGAAAAGGAAGCCAATAAGATTTATTACGGCAATGTATTTAAGGAGATATGCAGGGAAGCCGTTGAGGGAGATTATGATGTCCTCTTTATGGATGAAGTGCTTCACGTGATTAATCAGAAGATGCTTGATGAGGACGCGGTGCTTGATTTCCTTAAAAATAAACCGGAGAAGCTGGAGGTTATTATGAACGGCTATTATCCGAGTGACAGGATGCGCGAAGCGGCGGATTATATTTCCCATATTCAAAAGGAAAAGCATCCGTTTGATAAAGGCATCCCGGCAAGAGTCGGAATTGAAAAGTAGTTAGGAGAAAAAAATATGCTTGATGAGATAGAGTATGTAAAGCCGGCAGATATTGAAAAGCGCAGTATGGAAATTATTACATCAGAGCTTTTGGGAAGGACGTTTCCCGAGCCTGAGTTTTCTATTGTGAAGCGGTGTATCCATACATCTGCGGACTTTGATTATGCCGATAATTTGTATTTTTCCGAAAACAGTGCTAAAATAGCCATTGAAGCATTAAAACGGGGTGCTTCGATTGTCACAGATACAAGGATGGCTTATTCGGGCATTAATAAACGACGCCTTGAAAAGCTTGGAGGAAAGGTCTATTGCTTTATGGACGATGACGAAGTCGCAAAGGAAGCGGCCTGCCGTAGTGTAACAAGGGCCTCGGTTTGTATGGAAAGAGGGGCAGCCCTGCCCGGTGAAGTAATTTTTGCCGTAGGCAATGCGCCGACAGCACTGATTCGCTTATACGAATTGATTCAGGAAAAAAAGGTTAGGCCGGCGCTGATTATCGGTGTGCCGGTCGGATTTGTCAATGTTGTGGAATCAAAAGAGCTGGTGATGAAGACCGATATTCCGTGTATTGTAGCCAGAGGAAGAAAAGGCGGAAGCAACATTGCGGCAACGATATGCAATGCATTAATTTATGCATGTGATTAGGAGGAAATGATGGCGATAGATATTCAATATGCGACAGAAAGCTTTAGAAAATATCTGACGTCCTATGACAGCACGGATGATAAAATCCGTCTGAAAATTGCGCATACTTTTTTAGTAAAAAGAGCCAGTGAGGCGATTGCAAAAAGGCTTGACCTGTCCGAGGAGGACAGGCAGCTTGCAGTCCTCATTGGTCTTTTGCACGATATAGGACGTTTTGAGCAGCTTAGGATTTACAATTCATTTATTGATGCCGAGACCGTTGACCATGCGGCGCTCGGTGTGAAGATTTTGTTTGAGGGCAATAAAATACGGGACTTTATTATTGATGACAGTTATGATAAAATAATTCGTGAAGCGATTGCGAACCACAATCGCTATGCAATTGAGGAGGGATTGTCCGAAAGGTCCCTGCTTCATGCAAAAATCATCCGTGACGCGGATAAGCTGGACAATTACAGAGTAAAGCTGGAGGATGGCATTGATACGATGATTGGTGCGGGAATTACCGAAAAAAATCTCGGAAGCTATGACATCAGCGATACTGTCTTTGATGAAGTCCAAAAAAAGGTATCTATTTTGTCAACGATGCGCAAAACACCGATGGATATATGGGTATCCTATCTCGCAGTGACCTTTGATATTTATTTCAAGGAAACTTTGGAAATCATAAAGGAAGAAGATTATATTGACAGACTTGTTGACCGCGTGCCGTACACAAATGCACGGACGGCAGAGCGGATGAATGAGCTTCGTGATATGATTTTAGTTTATATAGAAGAAAGGATTGATTCAGATGATAAAAATTGACATTTTTTCAGGCTTTTTAGGCGCAGGAAAAACAACGCTGATTAAGAAGCTGATTAAAGAGGCTTTAGGCGGCGAAAAAGTGGTGCTTATTGAAAATGAATTTGGTGAGATTGGCATTGACGGCGGCTTTTTAAAAGATGCCGGTATTGAAATTACGGAGATGAATTCAGGCTGTATTTGCTGTTCTCTTGTCGGTGATTTTGGCAAAGCACTTCATCAGGTTATTGAAGAATATACACCGGACAGAATTTTAATTGAGCCTTCGGGTGTCGGAAAGCTTTCAGATGTTATGGCTGCCGTACAGAAGGTTGTTGTTCCGGGCGAGGTTGAGTTAAACAGCCTTGTCGCCGTTGTGAATGCGCAAAAATGCAAAGTGTTTATGAAAAACTTCGGTGAGTTTTTTAACAATCAGATTGAGTATGCAAAAACAATTATTTTAAGCCGTGCCCAGCTTGTGAAGGAAGAAAAGCTTAACGAGGCTGTGGCGCTTATCCGTGAAAAGAATGAAAAAGCGACAGTGATTACGACAGACTGGGAAAAGCTTTCCGGTGCGCAGATTTTGAAGGCAATGGAAACGACAATCTCACTGGCAGACGAGATGTTTGACGAGGAAGATATATGTCCGGAGTGCGGCTGCCATCATGAGCATGAACACCATCACGACCATCACCACGAGCATGACCATGAACATGAACACCATCATGAACACCACCATGACCATCATCACGAGCATGAGCATCATCATGAGCATGATGAAAACTGTACATGCGGCTGCCATGACCACGACCATCATCATCACGACCATGGTCATCATCATGCAGACGATGTATTTACGAGCTGGGGTGTGGAAACACCGCATAAATTCGAGCTTGAGGATATGAGAGCTATTTTGGATAAGCTTGCAAATACGACAGAATACGGCTCAATTCTTCGTGCAAAAGGTATGGTTGAGGGTAACGACGGACAGTGGATTTATTTTGACCTTGTGCCGGAGGAATTTGAGCTTCGTGAGGGAAGCCCTGAAATTACAGGAAAAATATGCGTTATCGGAACGGATTTGAAGGAGGATGCGCTGAAGACGCTGTTTAAGCTGTAGGAGAAAGGAAGTAATTTATTATGAGCAAACCTATAGAAGTGCCGGTTTTTTTAATTACCGGTTTTTTGGATTCAGGGAAGACAAGCTTTCTTCGGCAGATTCTTGAGGAGGAAGGATTTTCGGAGGAAGCCAAATCCTTATTGATTACATGTGAGGAGGGCGAAGAAGAATTTGATGAGTTTCGCCTTGCACAGTTAAATATTGCACTGACGAATGTCGAGGATGAGGATGACTTTACAGAAGACTTTTTAGAGCAGTGCAGCGGTTATTATCAGCCGGAGTATGTGTTTATAGAATACAACGGTATGTGGAAGGTTCAGAATTTACTGGATATGAAGCTGCCAAAAGGCTGGTTTATTAATCAGATTATTACGACGGTTGACGGTTCAACTTTTGAAGCGTATATGAACAATATGCGCTCTATGATGCTTGATATTTTTACAAGCTCGGAGATGGTTTTCTTTAACCGCTGTTCGGAGGATATGCCGCTGAATGTATTCAGAAGAAGTATACGTGCGGTTAATCGGCGGGCTCAGATGGCCTTTGATGATGAAAACGGAGACCCGATTGAGCTGCCGCCTGAGGAGTTGCCGTTTAATATAAACGCGGATGTGATTGAGGTTGAAGATGAGGATTTTGGCATATGGTATCTTGATGCCATGGAACATCCTGAAAACTATGAAGATAAGACCGTTTCTTTTACAGGCCGTGTTTTTATCGGAAAGAATTTTCCGTCAGGGTGCTTTGTACCGGGGCGCCATGCAATGACCTGCTGTGCGGATGATATTCAGTTTATCGGTTTTATTTGTAAGACAAAGCATATTGATAAGTTTAAAAATGATATGTGGGTAAAGGTGACGGCAAAAGTGAAGTCGGAATACTCCAAATTATATCAGGGCGAGGGTCCTGTGCTCTATATGAAGCATGCGACAAGCACGAAAAAGCCGGACGAAGAACTGGTGTATTTTAATTGATATCGAGACTTAAAATAAAAATGGCATTCTCCATGCGGAGAATGCCATTAATTTTTTTGTACTTTAACTTTACAGAATACCTACAAGGACAAAGCCTACGCAGACAATAATACCTGAAAGTAATAAGTCGATGATACAGTAACCCATGATATCTCTTGCGCCGAGACCTGCGATACCTAATGCTGGTAAAGCCCAGAATGGCTGAAGCATGTTTGTCCAAGCATCACCCCATGCAATACCCATACATGTGATGGCAGGGTCTACACCGAGTGTCTGGCCTGCAGGCATCATGATTGGCGCCTGAACAGCCCACTGACCGCCGCCTGACGGTACGAAGAAGTTTACGATACCTGCACTTAAGAATGTCCAAAGTGGGAATGTAACCTTGTTTGAAATCGCTACGAATACGTTACTGATTGCACCTGCAAGTGAAACGCCGTCTGCGTTTGCACCTGTCATGATACCCATAATACCTGCGTAGAATGGGAACTGTAAGAGGATACCGCCGGCACCCTTAACAGCATCATTGATAGCTTCAACATAACGGATTGGTGTACCGTGAGCAAGAACACCGAGTACTAAGAAGATTAAGTTTACGATGTTAAGGTCAAGGTTAAAGCCTTTTGTTGCAAAGTAGTAAATAATGTAAACCGCACCTACGAGAACAACCAAAAGAGACATAATTCTGCTGCACTCAAGTTTTTCAGCAGGTGTTTTTGGATTGTAAACTTTCTGTTCTTCTTCAACAAGAAGCTCAGGGCTGATAACAACAACATCATTTGCCTGCGGATGCATGAAAGCATTTACAAGAGGCATTAAAATAAGGATGGCAACACAAATTGCGATGTTGTACGGTGCGAATACAGTTTGTGTAATTGGAATAGATTCTGTTAAAATACCGTTTGTCTGCTGCTGAATTGTTTCAGTCCATGTTGCAACCTGAAGCGGAATGGAACCTGAAATACCGGCATGCCATACAACGAAACCTGAATATGCGGAAGCGATTAAAAGACGATAGTCAACGCCTTTAACCTGCTTTGCGATTTCTTTCGCGAAGATAGCACCGATAACGAGACCGAAGCCCCAGTTTAACCAGCAAGCGATTGTTGAAACAACAGTAACTAAAACGATTGCCTGGAAAGGCTTTTTAGGAATAGAAGCTGCTTTCTTTAAGAACTTCTGAATAACAGGTGCGTTAGCAAATGCAGTACCGAGAACAAGTACTAAAGCCATCTGCATAGAGAATCCTAAAAGACTCCATACACCGTTGCCCCAAAACTGAACGATGTCAATTGGGCCAAGACCTGTGACAGGCATTGCTGCGATAAATACGACAGCAGTTAAAATGATACAGAAAATAAATGGGTCAGGTAAGAAACGCTGAACCAAATTTACACAGCCGTTTGTGAACTTTTTGAACATAATGTTTGACCTCCCTCTAGGTTATATTTTGTTAGTGAATTAACAAACAACTATAGACTAATTATACAAAATATCGTAGAATAGATACATGATAAATTATTGTAAAAACTTTGAAAAAATGAATGTGGGGATGAAAAAATTGGAAAAATCACAGTCGGGGCTTGAAAATGAAGATTATATATGTAAATTGCCGATTACAGTGCGGCATATTTTTGACACAGATGCTCAAAATATGGGAGAATTTGATATTAAACCGGAGTATCATTGCCTGTATGTACGCAAGAAAGGGCGCGTTATCATATTCAGAGGCAAACACCGTCAGACAATTCACGAAGGACGGGGCATTTTGCTGAAGAATCATGAGGTTTATCACTTTAAGGAAAATACGATGGTCGAGGGCGGCGGCTGGATGTTTCTCTTTGACGGCAGCGGCTGTGAAAGCATATTGGGGTATTTAAAGCTTGGATTTTTTGAAGCCTTTGATTTGGATATGGGGCGGCTTCGACATTTAAAAAATGAGATGTGCCGCTGCATTTATACATATAAAAAGGATTTTTATAAAGCCTCGATGATGTTTCAGGAGGTTTTGTATGACATCAGCATGGGCAGGCAGGAGGATTTGTCGGAGGATGTGAGGATGTGGGAGGTTGAGCGCTATATCAAGCATCATTTTTGCGAAAATATTACACTGGAGGATTTGGCAAAGGTGTACGGGACGAGCCAGAGCTATTTTACGAGAGCGTATAAGGCCGTTTATCACAGACCGCCGATGCAGAGTGTACGCCAGCTTCGCCATGAGCGTGCGAGAAATCTTTTAGAAAACACGGAAAAGAAGATTTATGATATCAGCAGGGAATGTGGCTTTGATAACTGCGATTATTTTTGTGCTGTCTTTAAGAAGCTTGAGGGAAAGACGCCGGTGCAGTATCGTCGGGAAAAATGTCTTTTAATGTTTTAGAATTTTTTAAGAAAATAGGTGTGGACTTTATTTCTGTAAAATGTTAAAATAAGAACACGAAATCGCACTAAAGTGCATGCAGTGGGTGTAAGGAGGCCTGGATAATGAATAAGAAAATAAGGACCCCGGAGGTTGAACAGCTTTTTAAAGCGATTATGTGTCTCAAAGACACGGAGGAGTGTTTTGAATTTTTTGAAGATTTATGTACAATCAATGAGCTTTTATCCCTTTCACAGCGCTTTGAAGTGGCAAAGATGCTTAGAGAGCAGAGAACATATCTCGAAATTGCAGAAAAGACGGGTGCTTCAACGGCGACAATCAGTCGTGTAAACCGTTCATTAAATTATGGCAATGACGGATATGATATGGTAATGAAGCGTCTTGAGGAAGAAAAATAAAAGAAAAGCATCGGTTTTGTTACCGGTGCTTTTCCTTTTTTTCTTTTTCTTTGGAAACTTTTTCGTCAGGCATTTTTGTCATCCTGTCAATCAGCTTTTCAACAAGCTGTTTTTTTACATAGATATCATAGCTCAACAGGCATATGAAGCTGAAAAATGTTAATAGCTCTTTTTCTTCACCATCAGCTTCAGGGAAAATATCTTTGGCAATATTCAGCTTATCTGCGATATTGTCAAAGATGGCATCGGTTTGTGAAAGCTCGATATTAAAAATAGAATCATAGATTGTACTTAAATCCGGTGTATGTGCCTGTTTGAAATACATGGACTTTATCGGTGCCAAAAGTGTCTGAATATCGTTAATAGACAGGATATTCTTATAATAATAGATAAAAGTCAGTATAAGCAGATGGTCTTTGGAATACTTCTTTTTTTCCGGCGGCGGCAGCAGATTGTTTTTGGCATAGTTGTTAATCATCGTCTTTGTGAGAATTTTATCGTTCTCATACCGCTTGGTCGAAGCTAAATGCTCGTCCATAAAAGTCGTAATCTGATCCATGTAAAGGTCAATGTCGGGGATTACGCTCGGATGAATATACTCGGCTTCGATTTTTTCGCGGTGCATAGTTTCAATCAGTTTAAAAATGTCTTCAATAACTCTGTTCTTTTCTTCACTCATGATATCACCCTATCATACTACATCATGTAGTTTTCTTTAACGTTTGATAATGCTATTATAAATGAAAGGGGTAATAAGGTCAATCAATAAGTGATATTATTATTGAAATTGTGCCGTAAAAACGATATAATATAACCTAAATCAAATACAAAAAGGGAGAATGACATGAAGAATACTAAAGGTAAATTAAGTGCTTTGCTTCCGATTGGCGTGTTTCTTGTAATCTTTTTAGGTATGGGCTGTATCAGTGGGGATTTTTACGGGATGCCGGCAATTGTAGGCTTTTTAATCGCCCTTATGGTTGCTTTTCTTCAGAACAGAAAAGTATCTTTTAATGAAAAAATCAAGATTATTGCGGGCGGTGTCGGTGACGACAACATTATTACAATGTGTCTTATTTTTCTTGCGGCGGGAGGATTTTCCGGTGCGGTATCCGCAGCCGGCGGTGTGGAAAGCACAGTCAATTTCAGCTTATCCATTTTGCCGTCTTCGATTGCGGTTGTCGGACTGATGCTTATCGGCTGCTTTATTTCCCTGTCGATGGGAACAAGTATGGGAACAATTGCGGCTCTGGCACCGATTGCTGTCGGAATCAGTGAAAAGACGGGGTATTCAATGGCTTTATGTATCGGTGCGGTTGTCAGCGGTGCTATGTTCGGTGATAACCTGTCAATGATTTCCGATACGACGATTGCAGCTGTAAAGACACAGGGCTGTAAGATGAAGGACAAATTTAAGGCAAACTTTCTTATCGTTTTGCCGGCAGCGATTCTTGCCCTTGTTTTATTCGGCGTCCTTTCAGGCGGTACATCATATCAGATAACAGATGACCTGCCATATGACATTGTAAAGATTATTCCTTACCTTGTCGTATTAATCGGCGCCTTGGTTGGTTTTAATGTATTTGCCGTATTAATCAGTGGTACAGTAGTTTCCCTGATTATCGGCGTGGCAACAGGCTCGATTCAGTGGCAGCAGATGTTTCAGGCGATGGCGCAGGGACCGGATGGCAGCGGCGGCATTATGGGAATGTATGACATTACGGTAATTTCAATCGTTGTTGCATGTATCGTCGCAATTGTAAAGCATAACGGCGGTATTGCTTATATTCTTGACTTTATCCATCAGAGAATTAAAGGCAAGAAGGGGGCTGAGTTTGGCATTGCCCTGCTGTCACTGCTTGTGGATATGGCAACGGCCAATAACACAGTAGCGATTGTCATTGCAGGACCGATTGCCAAGGAAATCAGTGATGAATATGACATTGAGCCGAAGCGTGCGGCTTCGCTGCTGGATATTTTTACAGCAGTCGGACAGGGCATGATTCCTTATGGCGCCCAGCTGCTTTTGGCAGCGGAGGCGACGGGGCTGACGCCGTTTAATATTATGCCGTATTTATTTTATCCGATGATTATGGCTGTCAGCGCACTTTGCTTTATTTTGTTTAAAAAGAATAAATAGTGTTTAGCTTAATACGTCAAACTTACACGGTGCAGTATGCTTTTTGTAGACATGCACCGTGTTTTTTGTGTCGCAGGTTGCCAAAAAGACGTCCCGTATATCGGAAATTCCATGAGCTTTCAGCTGATTTTTAAGCCAGCGCTCGTCATGACCGGTGTGTTTAAGATTTTTTGTCATAATATTGCCGTCAATAACGATATTGGAAACAAGACAGTCCTGTGTGGGGGTAAATACAGCTTGAGCGGCCGGCAGTGTATCGTCGGCCTTTAATTTAAAATCTCCAAGATTTATGGGGCGGGCTTCTGCTTTCGGTAGGAAGCTTATATGACCGTTGGCTTCAAGGATAGCCGTTTTAATGTCTGCCAAATCAAAATAGCCGCTGACACGGCATTGAGCCATAAATTCATTTAAATCCAAATTTGCCCGTTTCATATTTTTGAAATAAAGTATGCCGTTGTCATAAAGCAGTACCGGTTTGCCGACAATAAGACGTCTGGCACAGATTGAGGCGCAGGAAAGCTTCGAAAACAGGAGAGCGGCAGCGGCGTAAATAATCATGGCTGACAGCGGTTTGAAAAAATCATTTTCAAGAGAAGTTGCCATTTCGGCGGCGATTGAGCCAATAGTGATACCATTGACGTAGTCGAACATACTTAACTGGGACATTTGCCTGCAGCCGAGAATTTTAGTTAAAATGAAAAGTACAATAATTGAGCCGAGACTGACAGCGGCGATATGCAGTAATTCCATAAAAAACCTCCATAAGTTTATATAGATTTTAGTGTAGCCGCCATTGGCTTTTTTATACGGCATCGCAAATTTGATACGTTAATGTTTTGAAAATATAATAAATAATATTAGCAAAACTAATAGAAACAAGAATGTTTATCGTTGACACTTATTAAAATGAACGGCTATAATAAAAGAACTGAGTTTTTAGACAGAAGTATCCGTTAAAGGATGCGATGATTTTAAGGAGGAAATGTTATGAATCAGAAGCAAAGCTTTCTTGACAAGCTGTTCCATTTAAAAGAGCACAGCACAGACGTTAAGACAGAGCTGATTGCCGGTATCACAACCTTTATGGCTATGGCCTATATTCTGGCAGTCAATCCGACAATTCTCGGAGATGCCGGTATGGATAAGGGCGCTGTATTTACAGCGACGGCAATTGCATCCTGTCTTGCAACTTTATTAATGGCGGGGCTTGCAAACTATCCGTTTGCACTTGCACCGGGCATGGGGCTGAATGCGTTTTTTGCGTATACAGTCGTGCTTAAAATGGGTTACTCATGGGAGGTTGCCTTAACAGCCGTATTCGTCGAGGGTCTTATTTTTATTGTTTTATCTTTGACAAATGTCCGCGAGGCCATTTTTAATGCCATACCGATGAATCTGAAATATGCCGTATCCGGCGGTATCGGTCTTTTTATCGCACTTATCGGTCTTAAAAATGCGCAGGTTGTTATCGGTGACGATTCTACACTTTTGGCAATGTATTCATGGTCAAAGGAGACTTTTTCAACAACCGGCATTACCGTACTGCTGACAATTATCGGTATTATTATTACAGCAATGCTTGTCGTTAAAAATGTAAAGGGCAATATTCTTATCGGTATTTTAGTGACATGGATTCTCGGCATTATTTGTCAGCTTGCAGGAATTTATGTGCCAAATCCGGAGGCGGGGGCATTTAGTCTGCTTCCTGATTTTTCAAACGGCATTGCCGTGCCGAGTATTATGCCTGTATTCGGAAAACTTCAGTTTGAAGGTATCTTCTCACTGAATTTCCTTATTGTTGTATTTTCATTCTTATTTGTAGACTTATTTGATACACTGGGAACATTGATTGGCGTATCATCAAAGGCAAATATGCTTGATAAAGACGGGAAGCTGCCAAAGATTAAAGGGGCCCTTATGGCAGATGCGATTGGTACAACAGCGGGTGCTGTATGCGGTACTTCAACAGTGACAACCTTTGTTGAGAGCGCGGCAGGTGTGGCTGAAGGCGGACGTACAGGCCTTACATCAGTTGTCACAGCAATCCTTTTTGCGATTTCTTTATTGCTCTCCCCGATTTTCCTTGCGATTCCGTCATTTGCAACAGCCCCGGCGCTTGTCGTTGTCGGTTTTCTGATGTTTACATCCATCACAAAGGTCGATTTCTCAAATCTTGCAGAAGCTATTCCGGCTTACCTTTGTGTTATAGGTATGCCGTTTATGTCAAGTATTTCAGAAGGTATCTGCTTTGGCGTCATATCTTATGCGGCATTAAATATTATTACAGGACAGTTTAAGAAAAAGAGATTACATCCGCTGATGTATGTATTGGCTGTTGTATTTGTTTTGAAATATATATTCTTATAAAAATATGCGTGACCTGCGCATCGGTATTTATCGGAGACCGGCAGACGAAAAGTCTGTCGGTTTTTGCATATGCGGATATATCTTATCCTGTGTTTTATGATAAAGGTAATTGCCATGTGAAAAAAAGAAAGTATATGTAAAATAAATTTTAATATAGTCTTAAATGAAACAGAATTTATTGACAATAAAATAAAATTTAATGTATAATAAAAAAGTGATTTCACAGTTTAATACGTTAAATTGAAATAAAGGGAGTGTGGTTAAATTGGCAGAGAGAAATATATCAGAAATAACACCGGAGATTTTAAGGCTGTCGGCCTTATGTCAGGAGAATAACGATATAGAAACTGAGCTTTATTCAAAGTATGAGGTTAAGAGAGGGCTTCGAGATGTCAACGGTAAAGGTGTACTTGCCGGCTTAACGTACATTTCCGAGATACAGTCGTCAAAACTTGTGGACGGTAAGTCAGTGCCGTGCGAGGGGCAGCTTTTTTTCAGAGGCTACAGCATACGTGACCTTGTTCAGGGCTTTGTTTCGGCAGGCCGCCCGGGTTTTGAAGAAATTGCGTATTTACTTTTATTCGGGAAACTCCCAACCGCTCAGCAGCTGGATGATTTTTCAAAGCTTCTTGTTTCCTATAGAACGCTTCCGACAAACTTTGTCAGAGATGTCATTATGAAAGCACCGTCAAAGGATATGATGAACACCCTTTCAAGGAGTGTGCTCACCTTATATGCTTATGATGAAAATCCTGATGATGTGTCAATTCCGAATGTTTTGCGTCAGTGTATTATGCTCATCAGCGTTTTTCCGATGCTGGCGGTTTACAGCTATCAGGCCTACAATCATTACATATGCGGGGACAGCTTTTATATCCATAATCCTGCGCCGGAATTATCGACAGCCGAGAATATTTTGCGGATGCTTCGTCCGGACAGAAAGTACACAAAGCTTGAGGCGTCTATTCTCGATATTGCCCTTGTGCTGCATATGGAACACGGCGGTGGTAACAACTCTACGTTTACAACTCATGTTGTGTCATCTTCAGGAACAGATACATATTCAACGGTTGCTGCGGCACTCGGCTCATTAAAGGGACCTAAGCACGGCGGCGCCAATATTAAGGTTGTCGAGATGTTTGACGATATGAAGCAGCATATTAAAGATTATGAGGATGAAGATGAAATCAGAGATTATCTGAATAAGCTTTTAGATAAACAGGCCTTTGACAGGCGGGGGCTGATTTATGGTATGGGTCACGCTGTTTATTCAATGTCGGACCCTCGTGCAGATATTTTCCGTTCATTTGTTAAGAGCCTTGCAGAAGAAAAGGGAAGACAGCAGGATTTCAAGCTGTATTCGATGGTTGAACGTCTTGCCCCTGAGGTGATTGGTGAACGCCGCCACATTTATAAAGGTGTCAGTGCCAATGTAGACTTCTACAGCGGCTTTGTTTACAGTATGCTTGATTTGCCGTTGAAGCTTTTCACACCGATGTTTGCCACAGCAAGAATTGTCGGCTGGAGTGCGCATCGCATCGAAGAATTAATCAATGTTGATAAAATTATCCGTCCGGCTTATCAGTGTGTGCTTGACAGAAGCACATATGTGCCGCTGGCGGAGAGATAAAAGAAGATAGATATGGTTAAAATAACAGCGCGGCATTTGTCCGCGCTGTTTGTGTGTAAGTATAAATGCTATCTGTGATTAAAGCTTCATCTGTGACAGTGTGCTGTTATGATATTTTGAGGAGAAGGTCACATCTTCACCGAACCAGTCCGGCGGTGTAAAGTCGTTTGCCTCAGCCTCTGAATCAAATTCCACCTCTGCAATGATTAATCCGTCAAAGCAGCCTTCAAAAATATCAAGCTCAATGGTTAAGCCATGTTCTATAGGAATAAGCCAGCGCTTTTTTGTAATAATATTGCCGTCGGCTTTTTTAATCAGCTGTGCGTAGGCTTCTTTGTTTAAAGGAAGATTATATTCTTCACGGCTCATAAGACCGGCGCCTTTGTAGGTCATGTAATAGCTGTCATCCTCACGGCGCACGCGGACAACAGGATTTGTGCATAAATAGCCCTGCTCAATCAGATGAAAACTGTAGGAAGATAAGTTTTCGGGCAGGGATTTAATAAGATACTTTCTTTCGATTTCCATAAAATATTCCTTTCTGAGTGGATGTTAATTTATACATTCAAACAAAAACATCGCATCTTTGTCACTCGATGCAGGCTTTTTTAAAATGCTGTGTATTTTCATAGTATATCATAGAGGGGACAAACTATAAATAGGCGGAAGCCTTAAAAAAATTTTGGTTTGTCGACACAACATATTTAAAACTTTATCATCTCTATTTCCTGCACGGTGGTAGCATATCATTTTTTGTGACACGCAGCGTCTTTCTATTCGAGCCGTGCGCTTATTGTTGGCAGTCGCGCAAATGCTTCGCTAGAGCGCTTTGTGCCAACGCTAGCACAGCTCTCATCACGAAAACGCAAGCTATTGTCACTGCCAAATGATATGTTGCCACCTGTGCTGATATACAAAGACAGAAGTTTCAATATGCTATGCGACTGTCAGGTGAAATCAGACAGACGGCATTTATTGATATGAAGAAGCCCGCTTCGGAGAGTATGATATCTTTTGTCTTATACGTATAGAGGTCGCCTGTCTTTTGTAGTTTAGCGGCAGAGACTGACACAATTTTGCAGTGACGATAGCTTGCGCTTTCGCAGGGAGAGCTGCGCTAGCGACGGCACCGAGACAGTGTTTGAGCGAAGCGAGTTTTGGCGAATGCCGTCCATAGGCGCGCGGCTCGAGCAGAAAGGCGCTGCGTGTCACAAAAAATTCGTGACAGCCTCTGCTGCGTAAATACAAACACAGACCATAATTTTCCAACATATCTCCTTAGTTTTTGTTCATACTAGTATAATCCACGCAAATTAGAAGTCTGTTTCAAATTAGCTTTTTTATGCTAA